>JBBRZI010000003.1:0-87871 GCA_038236865.1 Saccharimonadales bacterium (SeqCode) | reverse complement strand
TGGTGGTAGGCGGCTTCTTCGATGCAGCCGATTTTGATGCCGGTACGCATTAGGTTAGAGCCACCAGGCTTACTTGGGGGAGGCGCGCGAAGTCTTTATCTAGTGTCAGCAACTGGCCACCGGACACAATACAGGTGGCGGCGATCCACAGGTCGTTATGGGAAAGGCTGACACCATGCTTGCGGCACCAGGTGGCCAGATCGGCATAAGCAACTGCCGTGTCCTCTGTGGGCGGGGTGACTTGGAGGTTGTAGAGTTGTTTAACAGCATGGTAATCCTCTAGATTGAGTTGTTCGCGGTTGCCGAGCTGGAAGCCAAACCGTAGCTCGGCATCTGCTGCGAGCGGTAGTACGTAGTCGGTGAAGATGCTATTGCTGGAGGCCTGTACGACTTGGATGTTTCTGCCGAGCACAGCCGAGAAGGCCGAGGTATCAAATACCAGGATCACGTTCGTCCTGACGTTGCTTTTTTAGTGAGGCCTGATTGCCCCATTCGATAGCCTCGTTGATACGCTGTATTTCGTCGTCTGGGATAAGGTGGGTGCCCAAGAACTGCATCAAGCGCTGGTAGCGTTCTTGGCTGGTTTCGAGGCCGGCGGTCTGTCTGAGGGACGTTAGGGCATACTGGTTGAGACTAACACCTTTTTGACGGGCTTTTTCAACCAAGGCCGACTTGGTGTCGGCGTCGAGGCCACGGATGGTGATTTGGAGGGTATTGTTCATTGTGCCTACACAATAACACAGGCGGTGCAGGCATGTCAACGCCCGCACACTCTGAATTTGAAGCTCTCCATTGTCATCTCAAACAATATTTGGCTAGATTTGGGACCCAAAAAATAGTAGTTGGGGGTTGGCTCCCCCAAGCATCCGCACCCCCACTGCAATAGCTTCTCGCCAGGTAAGCGTATTACTTTCAAGGAAGGTTTCCCCAGTGTGAAGCGTGTGCCCGGTAGTTAGGCAGCCGTTATTTTTCTGGATCCCAAATCTAGTTTGGGATGACAGCGGAGGCATCTGGGGGGTGTAGGGACGCATAGATCTAGCGATAGCGTTTTTTGCCATGATTCAGGCGGCTCTAAACACCCGATTAACGCGAGTCAACTAGCGTAAAAAAACCTATTAACGCGAGTGCTTATGCTCATTTACCGGTTATATTTGGTAAATGCGGCCACGCTTAGACTGTATGCCAATCTGTTATCTACTTTAACTTTAGCAAATATTTGCCGTATCCGGATTTTTGGAGGGGTTCGGCGATGATTTCCAATTGTTCTTTTGTAATGAAGCCTTGGCGGAAGGCGGCTTCTTCGATGCAGCCGATTTTGATGCCGGTACGCTTTTCGATGACCCGGATGTATTCGCTGGCATCGTTCATCGAGCCAAACGTGCCGGTGTCGAGCCAGGCGCTGCCACGGTCCATAGCTTGGACTTTGAGTTTGCCTTGCCGTAAGTACTCGGCGTTGACGGTGGTAATTTCCAGCTCGCCTCGGTCGCTCGGTTCGATGTGCTTAGCGATCTCCACCACGGAGTTATCGTAAAAGTAGAGGCCAACGACGGCAAAGTTAGATTTGGGCTCGGCCGGCTTTTCTTCGATCGAAACGGCGTGGTTTTGATCGTCGAATTCGACGACACCATAACGCTCGGGGTCAGACACCTCGTAGGCAAACACAATGCCGCCGTCTGGGTCGGAGCAGCCCTGCAGGCTCGCGCCGAAGGCTTCGCCGTAAAAGATGTTGTCGCCGAGTACCAGCGCAACTTTGTCGTCACCGATAAAGTCTTCGCCAATAATAAAGGCTTGGGCCAGGCCATCGGGTGAGGGCTGGGCGGCGTATTGCAAGTTAATGCCGAGGTCGCTACCATCGCCCAGCAGGCGCTGGAACTGGGGTTGATCGTCTGGCGTGGTAATGATCAGGATGTCGCGGATGCCGGCCTGCAGCAGCGTGCTGAGCGGGTAGTAGATCATCGGCTTGTCGTAGATGGGCATGAGTTGCTTACTGATGCCTTTGGTGATGGGATAGAGGCGAGTGCCTGAGCCGCCGGCTAGTATTATGCCCTTCATGTTGCTAACTCCTTCTGGATGTATGCGGTTAAGTCGTCGTGCCAATCGTGCCCAGTATAGCCCGTGCCAGCCAGCTTACCAAGATCCATGATACTGAGGAGCGGCCGGGGGGCAATGCCGGGTTTGCCCTGGTAGTACTTGGTCGTGGTGGTGTCGGTGACAGTCAGGTCAAAGCCGGCCGTCGCAAAAATGGTGCGGGTGATGTCGGCCCAACTAGCGGGTTCGCCGCTGTTGGTGGCGTTGTAGGTGCCGTAGGGGGCCGTCGTGGTGAGCAGGTGATCAATCACGCTGACCAGCTCGCTGGTAAAGGTCAGGCGGCCAATTTGGTCGCTGACAACTGTCGGGGCGATGCCACGGGCGCCGAGCCCGAGCATGATGCGGACAAAGTTTTTGCCGTCGCCGATCACCCAAGTGGTGCGCAAGAGGTAGTGCTGGGGGGCGGTGGCCACCGCGATATCGCCGGCGGCTTTACTTTGGCCATAGACGCTGAGCGGGCTAAAGGCTTCGGTTTCCGTGTGGGGGTTTTGCGTGCCGTCAAACACGTAGTCGCTCGAGATGTGGACCAAGGTGATGCCGTGCTTTGTGGCTACGGTTGCTAAATTGGCGACGCCGACGGCATTGATCTGCCAGGCGGCCACCCGACCTTCGGGGGTCTCAGCGCCATCGACATTAGTGTAGGCAGCGGCGTTGAGGATAACTTTGATATCGGCCCAATTAAAGGCGGCGAGCTGCTCGGGGCTCGTAATGTCGAGGTCGCCGCTATCAACAGCTTGAGCACCGGGGTACTGGGCCTTAAGGGCGAGGCCGAGCTGGCCGTTGGCGCCAATAATTAAGATTGTGGCTTGGTCCAAATTACACCTCCATCGGGATAACGTCTTTTAAGAGCGGATGGCCAGCGTCTTTGTCGGAAAAGATCGCCTGGTCTTGGCCGATCGGCCAGTCGATACCGAGCGCTGGGTCAAAGGCGTTCACGAACGTGTACTGGGCTTCGGGCGACCAGTGGGCGTTGACGAGATAAGTGTAGGCGACGTTCTCGTCGAGCGTTTGAAAACCGTTGGCGACGCCACGCGGCACAAAGACGGCTGTGCCCGGGTTAATTTCTAGTGTCAGGGTCTGGCCAAACGAATCTCCCTGACGCAAATCAACCCAGGCGCCAAATACCCGGCCGTTGGCCATCGAGATAAACTTTTCCCACGGTTCGGCGTGCAGCCCGCGGGTGACGCCGCGCTCGACGTTGTACGAGACATTGTTCTGGACGATAGCAAACGGCGGCAGCCCCAGGGCTTCCAGCTTAGCTTTTTGGTAGTTTTCTTTGAACCAGCCGCGCTCATCGCCGTGGACGGGTAAGTTAACGACGTAAAAACCAGGAATCGCCGTCGCCGTCACTGTCAGCTCATTGTAGTCGGCCGGATCAAAACTCATTAAATTACGCAACCAGCTTGACGCCAGTTTCTTCGGCGATTTTCATGATCCAGCGTTCGAGGCGATCGACTTTGTGGGACAGCGCCAGCATCTCTTGCATGTAGGTTTCGGATTGTTTGGCATAGGCGTCAACTGCATTTGTTAGACGATCCATCTCACCCTTGGTGGTGGTTTGTCCAAGCTGATCGTTAATCTTCTTAAACTCAACCTGCATGTACTTGAATAGCCTGGTGAATTCGTCTGCGCTCATAATAGCTATATTGTACCATCTGTCTCACTGGTTTGTTATCGCTCACCCTTGATTATTGCCTCGAACCATGGTCTTGTCATTCCGGGCTCGATCCGGAATCTAGAACCCTAGAATTTTTCTGGATGCCGGGTCGAGCCCGGCATGACAGCAGTGAAGGGGTTTGTGGTTAGGCGGGGAAGCGGCGCTGCAGCGCCTTGATGCCGGTGCGGATGTCAGCATCGTGTAGTAGTGCTAAATCCAGATCGTGCAACGGCAGTGACTGGATGGCGGCGACGTCGTCGCGTGGCGTGAGGGCTTTAGTGGTAATTAGGCGGGTCCAGAAGAACACGCTGACGATCGGCAGGACCTCACCCTTAAACGGATACTTACCGGTTCCACTCGTGAGGTAGCTGAGCGGTTCGTAATCAGTTGGCGAAAGCGACAACTCTTCGGTGAGTTCGCGGGCCGCCGCGGCTTCAAAAGTTTCAGCGCCGTCCAAAAAACCACCAAAAGAATCGAGCATGCCAAGGTGTGGCTCAATACCGCGGACTGACAGCAAGACGTGGTTGTCCGGGGTCACAAAAAAGACACCGACAGTAGGCGAGGAATTGGCAAATATAAGATGATTATTCGGGCAAGTATAGGTATTCGGAAGGGTTTGCTGCAGGGCGGCGCCGCAACGGCGGCAAGCGTGCATCTCCACGAGGGCGGCCCTACTGACCGGTAGTTTTATATTTGGCTTCGGTGGCGTCTTTTTGCGGCTTCCACCAGGCCTCGTTGGCGCTGTACCAGTCGATGGTGGCTTGCAGGCCACTGCGGAAATCGGTGTACTGGGGTTCCCAACCGAGTTCGGTGCGGAGTTTGGTCGAATCAATTGCGTAGCGCATATCGTGGCCGGTCCGGTCGGTGACGTGTTCGTAGTCGCTAGGATCTTGGCCCATCAGCTCGAGCAGCAGCTCAACGACGGTTTTATTGTCTTGCTCGCCGTTGGCGCCGACCATGTAAGTTTCGCCAATCGTGCCGCGCTCCAAAATCGTCAGGATGGCCGAGCTGTGGTCTTCGGTATGAATCCAGTCACGCACGTTGGCGCCGGCGCCGTAGAGGCGCGGTTTGCGACCCAGCAGGACTTCGGTGACTTGGCGGGGGATAAACTTTTCGACGTGCTGGAACGGGCCGTAATTGTTGGAGCAATTGGAAATGGTGGACTTAACGCCAAACGAGCGGGTCCAGGCCCGCACTAACATGTCGGAAGCGGCTTTGGTACTCGAGTAGGGGCTCGATGGGTTATAGGGCGTGGTTTCGGTGAACTTGTGGGGGTCGTCTAGTTCGAGATCGCCGTAGACTTCATCGGTCGAGACGTGGTGAAAGCGGGTGTTATGTTTGCGGGCGGCTTCTAATAAGGTATAGGTACCGATGACGTTGGTGTCGAGGAAGGGGCGGGGGTCGTGCAGGGAATTGTCGTTGTGTGATTCGGCGGCGAAGTGGACGACGGCGTCGGCCTCGGCGAATAATTGATCAACCAACTCGGCGTCGCAGATGTTGCCATGGACGAAGTGATAGCGCGACTCGTCGAAGCCTTCGAGGTTTTTGAGGTTACCGGCGTAGGTTAGGGCGTCGAGCACCGTAATCTGCCAGTCGGGCCGTTCGCGGTACACGTAGTGGACAAAGTTTGAGCCGATAAAGCCGGCGCCGCCGGTGACAAGTATTCTCATATACTGGGCATTATACCAAGAACCTCGGGTAAAGACCTCTTTAGTTATAAAGTTCATAAAGTAGAAAGTTATAAAGTTGGCTGCGGTTTTCCTTCCCGTTATCCTGCACTGCACAAGTGCCATCCTGAACGGAGTGAAGGATCTACCCTACCAATTCTAGGCTTAGATTCTTCGCCTTTGTCTCAGAATGACGGAAAGGTGTTAATTTAGCAGCGAAAGCTGGGACCCAGCTACAATGCTCATTAATCAATTTACATGTAACAAATTAATTGCCAGGTTTCATTTGTCAGATGACCCAAATGTCCGAGTGTAATGATAAATTTATAAATCTACCAATAATTTGATAAATAACAAATGTTATCTGTGAAATAGCGTTGGGACCCAAACCAAGCTTGGGATGACAGGGCGTTAAGGTTTCTTGTTTGCGTAGCCGTTGGGGTTGCTTGATTGCCAGCGCCAGGCGTCGGCGCAGGCCTCGGCTAGGGTTTTTTCGGCTCGCCAACCAAGCTCGCGCTGGGCTCGAGTTACGTCGGCGTAGCAGGCGGCAATGTCGCCGGTCCGCCGCGGCACGATCTTGTATGGGATAGTTTTGCCAGAAGCCGCCTCAAAGGCGGCTACCACCTGCAGGACTGAGTAGCCGGTTCCGGTGCCTAAATTGTAGACGCCAGCCTGATTGCTCGGGGGTAGGTGGGTGAGGGCGGCCAAATGCCCCCGCGCCAGATCGACCACGTGGATATAGTCGCGGACGCCGGTTCCGTCGATGGTGTCGTAGTCATTGCCATAAACCGACAGCTCGGCCCGCTTGCCAACCGCCACCTGGGCGACATACGGCAAGAGGTTGTTCGGGATACCAGTCGGGTCTTCGCCGATTTGGCCCGATTCGTGGGCGCCAATCGGGTTGAAGTAGCGCAGAATACTGACGCGCCAACCGGTGTTATCCAGCACCACATCTTGTAAGAGTTGCTCGATCATGGCTTTGGTCTGGCCGTAGGGGTTGGTAGCGTGAATCGGAAAATCTTCAGTGATTGGCACACTGGCCGGGTCGCCATAAACGGTCGCCGACGAGCTAAAAACGAGCTGTTTGACGTCGTGGGCCGCCATGACGCGGCAAAGGGTGAGGGTCGACCCGAGGTTATTGGCGTAGTAGCGCAGCGGCTGAGCCACCGACTCACCAACGGCTTTGAGCCCGGCAAAGTGGATAACGGCGTCGAACGGCTGGTTATCAAACACTTGGGTAAGCTGAGCCTCGTCGGCCACGTCAAAGTAATGGGCGCTGACCGACCGGCCACTTAGGTGCTCGACGCGCTTGATTGACTCGGCCGAGCTATTGACCAAGCTATCGACAATCGTGACGTCGTGACCGGCCTGCAGTAGCTCCAGCGTCGTGTGCGACCCAATGTAGCCGGCACCCCCGGTGACAAGAATTCTCATATACCAGCTAGTATACTCTGAACTTTCTTGTGTCATGCCGGGCTCGACCCAGTATCCAGGCTAGAAAAAGATTTCTGGATCCTGAATCAAGTTCAGGATGACAGCTCAGGGTGATGTCTCTAGAGTAGGGCACTAACGGCCAAAGCTTGATCAGATCGCAGCTTTCGCCGGCATGATCAGGAAGGTCGAGTGAGGCAGGTTTTGGCTAAGGATAAGACTTGTAATGGGTTCGAGCTTTGTGCTCTGGCTCACATCTTTGCTATTATGAACGGATGATTAGGAGGCTCAAGTAGTGAAGATAATCGTGACTGCTGGTGGGCAGGGAACAAAAATGTGGCCGTATTCGCGGCAGGATAAGCCCAAGCAATTTCAGCCGATCATCGGCGATGTGTCGTCTTACGAACAGACGATAAGGACGCTGCTCAAAGAGTTTACTCCCGAGGATATCTACATATCGACCAAGCGCAAGTTCATTAAGTACGTATCCGAACAATCGCCCCAGATTCCTCTCAAGAATTATATCGTCGAGCCTGATGTCGCCAAGGACCGCGGACCGGGTGAGGGTCTGGCTTTCGTGCGCCTGGCTATCAATCATCCAAATGAACCATTTTTTATCGTTCAAGCCGATTGCCTACGTGATCCTGAAGAAGGATTTTTGCAGATGATGCGTGAAGCCGAAGCGCTCGTTACCGAGCACAAGAAGCTGGTTACGGGCGGCATCAAGGCGACGGAGCCCGACATGGGTGTCGATTACCTGCGACTCGGCGCGGGCGTGCCCAAGACGCGAGAGGGTTATACGATCGAGAAGTTCCTGTTCCGCCGCACCAATGTCCGCGAAACACGTAAGCTGATTGGCAACTTCCACGTGGTGGCTCACTGTAACCACACCTGTTGGTATCCCGAGCTGATGCTGGAGGCTTACAAACAATATCGCCCCGACTGGTACGAGGCGCTTATGAAGATTAAAGAGTGCATGGATAAACCGGGCGAGAACGAAGCCATCGAGAAAATTTATGCCGAGATGGAAAAGGGCCCGACCGAAGATGTCACGACTCACGTCATGAATAGCGGGAAAGCCATGGTGATACTGCTGCCCTACAATTGGACCGACGTCGGTACTTGGGGCTCGGTGTATGACTTCTTTGAGGACGGTATCGACAACTACGAAGATGGTAACGTCATTGCCGTCGGCACTACGGGCTCATTGATTAAGACGAGCAACAAGAACAAGCTGGTTGCTGTCGCCGGGCTGCAAGATATGATAGTGGTCGACACCGAAGATGCACTGCTCGTAATCCCCAAAGACGACATCGATAAAATCAAAGAACTACAGAAGATACTGGCCGAGCGTAGTGAAACCGAATATTTGTAGATCAGAAGGAGCATTGAAATGAAACAACTTATCGCCTTTGACCTAGATGGCACGCTGGCACCCAGTAAATCAAAGCTCCTGCCGCGGATGGCAGCGCTACTCAATGAGCTACTGGCCAAGTATCAGGTTTGTGTGATTTCGGGCGGTAAATATGAGCTGTTCCAGCGCCAGGTACTATCACAGTTGACCACCGACCCGGCGCTGCTGCAAAAGCTCCACCTGATGCCGACCAGCGGCACGCGCTACTATGATTACAATGCTGCTACCGGCGATTGGCAGCTCAACTATGCCGAAGACTTTACGCCCGCCCAAAAGGCCGAAATTATCGCCGCTCTCGACGCTGGGCTGACCCAGTCGGGCTACCGGGCTGCTAAAACCTACGGCGAAACCATTGAAGACCGGGATAGCCAGGTTACGCTGTCGATCCTCGGCCAAGAGATTGTCGCTGAACTTGGTGACGAAGGGGTGGCCATCAAAGAAGCCTGGGATCCGACCGGTGCCAAGAAACTGGAGATTCGGGCCATCGTCGCGCCGATGATTCCAAACTTTGAAGTCCGCGCCGCCGGGGCAACCTCGATCGATGTTACCAAGCCGGGGGTCGATAAAGCCTATGGCATGAACAAGCTGATGGCCGCGACTGGTCTCACCAAGTCCGATATTCTATTCTTGGGCGACAAGCTTAACGAGGGTGGCAATGACTATCCGGTCGAGCAGATGGGTATCGATTGTATCGCCGTCCGCAGTTGGGAAGACACCGCCTACGCTGTCGAAGCCCTAATAAAGGTTAACTAACCAGTTTGACGAATCTCAACGCTCCCAATATTGCAGTTATCGGTGGTGGAACAGGAAGCTTTACGCTTCTGCAAGAGCTGAAACAATTGACGCCCAACATCTCTGCTATCGTCAACATGTGCGATGACGGCGGTTCGACTGGCATGTTGCGCGACGAACTGGGTGTGCTGCCACCGGGCGATGTCCGGCAGTGTTTAGTGGCGCTCAGCGACACCCCGGAAGTTCGGGATCTATTTGGCTATCGGTTTGACCGCGGCTCGCTCAAAAACCAATCAATCGGTAACATAATTTTGTCGGGGCTCGAGCTACAGTACGGCAGTTTCGAGCAGGCCGTGCAGGTCGCCAGCCGCATCCTCCACGTGACGGGTCAAGTTTTGCCCGTCAGCCTGCAGGAGCACACGCTCGTACTGCAGGATGGGGCCGACACCATCCGTGGTGAATTTGTAATCGTCAACCATGCCATCAAGCACGCCGACGCCCGCATTCACCTGAACCCAGCCGTGACGCTTAATCCGCTCGCCTTGTCGGCCATCGCCCGAGCCGATCTGATCGTTGTTTCGCCCGGTAACCTTTACGGCTCGTTGTTACCCGTTCTATCGGTCGGCGGGATAGGGGAGGCGCTGCGGGCCGCCCACGCCCCGAAGATTGTCGTGGCCAACCTCGTCAATAAGCCAGGCCAAACCGACGACTGGCACGTCGTAGACTACGTCAAAGCCCTCGAATCATACATCGGCGCCAACCAGATCGACTACGTGCTCTACAACGACCAACCACCGTCGGCAGATTTGCTAAGCCGCTATGCCGCCGAAGGTGAATTCCCAGTCGGCACTGAGCCTAGCCGCTTTAAAGAGATAACAGCTAGCGCCCGCGGGGCCAGCTTTGTGGCCCGCGAACTGGTTGTGCACGACCCGAACGACACGATTATCAAACGGACGCTGATTCGGCACGATGCCAAGCAGGTCGGGCTGCAGCTGCTGCGCATCCTCGCCGAGCAGCCGGTGAATAAAGCAAAAGCGTAAGTGTTTTTGTACAGGATTGGTTTGTGCTTCGCCGCCTTCTTGGCTAGAATAGCTACAGATGAGGATCGCAATTATTGGAACCGGCTACGTCGGGTTGGTAACGGGTACCTGTTTTGCCGAAGTCGGCAACGAAGTGGTTTGTGTTGATATTAATCAAGCCAAGGTGAGTGCGCTGCAGGCCGGCCGGGTGCCGATCCACGAGCCAGGGCTCGAGGAGATATTCCACCGCAACATGGCCGAAGACCGGCTGAGCTTTACGGCCGATTTGGCCAAAGGCATTGCGGGCGCCCACGTGATCTTCCTAGCCTTACCGACACCACCCGATGAGTCGGGGGCGGCCGATCTGTCGTACGTGCTGGCGGTCGCCGATCAACTCGGTAGCTTACTAGCCGACTACGTCGTGATTATTAACAAAAGCACCGTACCAGTTGGCACCGCCGAACAGGTCAGGCTGGCGATTGCCAAGACTGCTGTGGCGGAGTTTGACGTCGTATCTAACCCGGAATTTCTGCGCGAAGGCTTTGCCGTCGACGATTTTATGGCGCCTGATCGGATCGTGATTGGTAGCTCATCAGCCCGGGCCCGGGCCGTGCTCGATGACCTCTACGAGCCGTTTGTGCGCCAAGGTAACCCGATCTTCCATATGGATGAACGCTCGGCTGAGATGGCCAAGTACGCCGCCAATTCATTTCTGGCCACCAAAATTAGCTTTATCAATGAAATCGCCAATTTGTGTGAGCTGACCGGTGCCGACGTCGATCACGTCCGCCTGGCAATCGGCTCAGACGAGCGGATCGGCAAGCGCTTTTTGTTCCCGGGGATCGGCTACGGCGGGAGCTGCTTCCCCAAAGACGTACGGGCGCTGCAGCGAACGGCCACCACCAGTGGTTATGACTTTAAAATTCTCGAGGCGGTGACGGCCGTCAACAACCGCCAGCAGCATGTCTTGTTTGATCGAATTAGGCAACACTATGCGGGCGATCTGCGCGGTCGGACATTCGCCGTTTGGGGGTTGGCCTTTAAGCCCGATACTGATGATATCCGCGAAGCCCCAGCCATATATTTAATTGATGATTTACTCGCTTCTGGCGCCAGCGTCGTGGCCTATGACCCAGAAGCCAACTTGAACGCCACGCAGCATTACCACGACCAGCCAAACTTTGCTGTGGCCGACAATCAGTACGCCGCGCTCGACGGGGCCGATGCCTTACTGATTGCCACCGAATGGCCGGTCTTCTTAAGCCCCAATTTTGAAAAAATCAAGCAAACCCTGAAAGCGGCCGTCATTTTTGACGGGCGTAACCTCTACCAATTACCGGACATGCAAGCCGCCGGCTTTGACTACCAGAGCATTGGCCGCCAGCCTATCCGCCGCTTAGCCTAGCTCGGAGTGGTCCTACAAGCCAACCGGCGGTTCGGGCGACTATCCATCCTCAAGGGAGGCCAGTTACCTGTTATAAGGCGCTCTTTGGTACACTTCCATGGTAGCGTGTCCGAGTAGCGAACTTTCTAATAGGTTAGCGAAAATGTAGGGCAGAAGTAAACATAAGATGTTGACAGCATGCTGTCATGACGGTAAAATGTATGTATGACTACAAAAGCCACGCTTTACTTAGACTCCACTATGTATAAGACCTTAAAGATGCGGGCCGTCGAAACGGGTCAGACTATCTCTGGGCTCATGAATGAGGCGCTACAAGCGCAACTCTCAGAGGACCTCGAAGATATTAACTCAATCCGTTCCAGACTAGCTACGCAAGAAAAACCACTCACCTATGAGGGTGCGTTAAAAGAGCTGCAAGCTAGTGGCAAAATATAGCGTTCTAATACTTCCAAGTGTTATTCGTCACGATCTTGCAAAGTTACCCAAAAATGAAGTTTCCAGAATCATGACCCGAATTAAGTCCTTGGGCGACGATCCTCGACCGACGTGGTCAAAGAAACTTTCAGGACGCGAGGAATATCGAGGACGACAAGGGAATTATCGAATTTTATATGTGATTGAAGACCAAGTTAAGATCGTGCAGGTGACCAAAGTTGGTCACCGCCGGAACATCTATTCATGAATGTGGCTGGGCCTGGCGATCGGGGACCGTTTCACCGTAAGGCTGCCCGAACCCAACCTTAGGTAGCTCGTAATCTAGCTATTCGGTGCGGAGAGCTTCGATCGGGTCGAGACGTGAAGCTTTCCGGGCAGGGAACAGTCCGGCCAGAATCGCCACCAAGATCAAAGCGACTAGCAGCAAGCCGATCTGGTCAGCCCTAAAAATCAACAAGTGAGCCTCGCCGAGACTCAGGGCTTTGGAGATTGCTGGATTAAGCAGCGTGCCGGCCACAATGGCGAGCGCTGAGCCAATCAAGCCGCCCAACAGACCAATCAGCCCCGCCTCGAAAAGGAAGAGTTTGTTAATGTCTTTTTTGTGCATGCCCAGGGCTTCCATGAGACCAATTTCACGAGTCCGTTGCAGGACACTAATGTACATGGTGTTGATGACGCCGAACACCGAAGCGATGAGGGCGATAACGCCAAACACCGTGACAATACCCGAGAGCACCGACAAGACTTGGGTAATTGCTTTCTGAGTATCTAATACGCTTTGGGCGCTATAGCCAAGCTTTTTGACCTGGGCTTGTAACGCATTGAGCTTGGCGGGGTCGCCGCCGTCCGTCACTTTTACGTAGGCGGAGAGGTATTTATGATAGTTCGTCGTTCCGGCGGTAGTATAGTCGTTGAGCTTAGTGATGTCGTTGCTGTTAATGCGCAAATAGAGTCCGGTACTGGCCTGGATGAGAGTTGATGGTTTTTTAGTGACTGCAATAATCCTGAAGAGTATTTCCGTGCTGGTTGGCGTCGTTGCTAGCTGAGGGCTACTTGCACTAGTATTTCCGCTGAGGATAGACGATAAAATACTCGACTGATCATAGGGTTTACTGACTGCCAATCGGATCGTTTTGCCAATGGCGTCCTGGGGGGAGGTAAAGCCCAGCGCGCTAACAAAGCCTTCGGGTAGAATTAGCGTACCGTCGGCCAAGGTCGCCGGGATGCGGCCGGCCAATAGCGTGGGAGCTGAAAAGTCGTCGTAGGCCTGGGCAGTAGCCTCATATTTCTTTTGACCGTCGCGCGTCACGTACTCCAGTCCGGGAGCTACCGCTGGCCGCACCGCGGCGACACCGGGCACGCGTTGCAGGCGGCTCAGGTCGCTATCGGTTAACCGTTCAATCTGTCGAGTCGCCCCTGAATCGGAGGTGATGCTGCCAAAGTTGGGGTTATGGACCTGGGGTTTGCTGGTATCGCCGGCGTTAAACAGCGATTCAGATTTTGTGACTATCAACTCGGTTGGGTCAAAATTATCCTTCACAATCGTGTTGGCGTACTGCTGCGCCCCATTGCTGGCGCCCAGCGTCAGGGTCAAGACGAAGGCGCCAACGGCCAGCGCTAAGACCGTCAGCAGTGTACGGGTTTTGGCGCTGCGGAGACTGCGCGCCGCGCGCCGAATAAGATCGAGCAGGCGCATTAGTGGGCGTTCCGGTTTGGTCGGGAGGTGGTAATCGATTCGATGGAACCGTCTTTGAGGTGCACTTGTTTTTGGCAGCGGTTGGCTAACTCAGCGTCGTGGGTCACCAGGATCAGGCTGCAACCGAGGCGCTGGTTGAGCCCGAACAGCAGATGCATAATGGTGTCGCCGGTTGCGCTGTCTAGATTGCCGGTTGGCTCATCGGCAAACAGTATCTGGGGCTTATTCACGATGGCCCGGGCAATCGCTAGACGTTGCTTTTGGCCACCCGATAGGTTGGCTGCCAAACTATTGTGCTTGCTGTCGAGCTCGACCGCCGTGAGCGCCGCCATAACTAAGGCTTTACGCCGCGCGAGCGGCACTTTAGCAATCTCGAGTGGCAACATGACATTCTGATACGCCGTTTGATTGGCCTCCACAAAGAACGATTGGAAAATAAAGCTCATTTGGCTGGAACGAAAGCTATCCATGGTTTTCTGCTTCATGGTAAAGAGATTAGTGCCGTCGATGACAACCGAGCCACTGGTCGGCCGGTCGAGCCCGCTCATAATGTGCATCAGGGTTGATTTACCGGAACCGCTTTTACCGATGATTGCCAAAGTGCTGGCGTCTTCGACGCTCAGCGAGATGCCAGCCAAAGCCGTAAAGAGGTTATCTTTTTTGCCATAGGTTTTAGTGAGGTTAGTGACAGTAATCATCAGCTTAACTATAGCTTATTTATTGGCTTTCAGAGCACGTATGATCTGATGGGCATAGGCGGCTTGTCCGGCGGCCGTCGGGTGGTACGGTTGGTTGTCGCTTAGTCCCTGCACCCATGGATCGCTGGTACATAGTTCGTGGCCGCTAAAGTTAATGGGCGTAAAGCTCGCAAAACTATAGCCTCTAGTCGCAGCTTCAACAGCGGTGTCTATAGTGGACTGTAATTGCCGCCCCCAGGCTAGCTCAGTAGCGTCAATACCAGCTAAGTCAGGGCAGTTAGCGGCGGCCGTGGTCGGGAAAAATTGGTAATAGCCACTCACCAGGACACGCGGCGGGGATAATCCGTAGTGGTTGTCTATCGCAGCCAGCGTGGCATGGACGTTGTCGGTGACCGAGCTGAGCGCGGCTTGGACGTTAGCGCTGTCGGCCGCAGTGCCGCAGTCCGCGGTGTAGCAGGTGGCCAGCTTGCCCGTCCAGTTCGTGTCGTTCGCGCCGATGGTGAGCGTCATAAGCTTTGGTTTGGGTTGCGAAAACAGTTGCTCAATCTGAGGCGCTACCAATAGGTCATTGACAGCTTGCTGGCCGAGAATGCCAGCCGGCAGCGTCGCGCCACTACAAGCCACGTTTTTGAGGCGATAGTTAAGCTTTTGCGCCACAAGATTTGGATATGCCTGATTGGTCCGATTGCAGGCGCTGGAATCACTATCGTACAACAGGCCCACGCCGGCAGCCACCGAGTCACCCAAGGCGACATAGCTTCCCTGAGCAGCCGGTTTGGGTGAGCTAAGCATAGGCTGGTTACTTAAAGCATAGCTGGCCAGACCAAGGGTTATAAGTAATAGGGCAGAGCCAATTATGATTTTTTTCACAATTTCACTAGTATAGCCTGGATACTTGTAAGAAGCTTGGAGATTTAAGGTTTAGAATGGACATTATTAGCAAGGCTATCTTTGATAACCGACTTCATATTGCGCGCAAAGGCGGCGACTGAGAACGCGCTGGCTTGCTCGGTGATGTAGTCGTTATTGAACGATTTGGTCAGGGACAGCTCGAGCGTCGCCTTTAGACTGTCGACGGTTTGCTTCTTGAAGAACAGGCCAGTTCTACCGGGTTGGACGTAGTCGAGGACACCGCCCTTTTCATACGCGATGACGGGGGTGCCGGCGGCTAGGGCCTCGACGGCGACGATGCCGAAATCATCCATGCCCGGGAAAATAAAGCCGACGGCAGTTTGGAAGTGATTAACCATGCCGGCGTCGTCAACGCGAGTCAGGAAGGTAACGTTGCGGCCGGCCAGCTTCTCGAGGCGTTTGTGGTCGGGGCCACGGCCAATCACCACTAACGGTACTTTGAGCTCGGTGCAGGCGCGGACAGCCAGGTCGATACGCTTGTAGGTCGTTTGGCGGCCGGCGGCGATGAAGCCGTGGCGCAGCGGTGCTGCTCCGCGAACTTTAAAGCGATCGGTGTCAACGGGCGGATGGACGACGATCGAGTCGCGCCGGTAGTAGCGTTTGATCATGGCTTGGGTGTGCGTGGAGTTGGCGATCATAATGTCCGGGCGCTTGGCGGCTTGGTAATCCCAGCGTTTGAGCGGTTCGGATAACAATTTGAGCCCTATGCGAGCCAGCCAGTTCAGCCCGGTCGGGAAGCCGGGGTGTTTAAGATACTCGTCACGCCGGATCCAGTAGTAGTGCGTTGGCGAGTGGCAATAGGAAATGTGCAGGGTGTGCTTGCCGGTTTTAACGCCCTTGGCTTCGGCGCCGCTGCTGGAGAGCACCAAGTCGTAATCGGACAGGTCGAGCCGGCTAAAGGTCCAAGCCCGCAGCAGCGGTAAGAACTTTTTGAGCTTTTTTGGCAGGTGTTGCAACCAGGTTGTGCGGACGTCGGCGTCAGCAAACCAGTCTATCTTGTCTGGGTCGTACTGCGAAGTATAAATCGGAGCGTCGGGATATAAGCGGTGCAGCTCGAGCACGACGCGCTCGGCGCCACCAATACCAGTTAACCAATCACAAACGATGGCGACCTTGAGATTCTTATTGGTAAATTCTCTTTTATCATTTAACAAATTATTTATCATTTTGCATGTGCCATTTTTATGGTGCCTACTATTTTCTGAAAAATTAATGTAAATTCTAGGGCTTCTTGCCGGAGTGCAATAAAGTCTTCGTCGGGCAACAGCTCGGTGAGAACAGTCAGCCAGTAGTTGGTTTCGGCGGCTTCTTTCTTGGCGATATAGATCTTGTTTTTAAAATCGGCCGTCGAACTGGCGTTATTGGCCTCGGCGTAGTTTGCTCCGATACTTGTGGCTGATCGAATGACCTGATCAACAAGTGAGCGCAATACTGAATCCTTGCCATAAGGTCCGCACCGCTTAACTACACTAACACTAAAGTCGACGGTACGCTTTTCAAACGCTAGGAGCTGAGTCTGGTAAATAGTCATTGGATAATAATTGTGAACTTTTAAATGATAAATGTAAATTTACTCTACGGCTGATTAATGTTTGGGTACATTATTTAGATGGCTCCTCGGTGAAAGAGTACCATCCAGACCGTTTTCAGCAGAATCACGACGTCGCCCCAGAAACTCCAGTTCTGGACATAATAGAGATCGAGTTTACGGCGCTCGGCGAAGTTGATGTCGCGCCGGCCGGAGATCTGGGCCAGCCCAGTCAGCCCGGATTTAACGCTGAGGATTAAGTTTTTTTGCGCAAACAGCTCGAGCTCGCTCGCCACCAAGGCGCGCGGCCCGACCAGGCTGATGTCACCGCGCACGACGTTGAGCAGCTGGGGTAGTTCATCGAGGCTGGTGCGCCGCAGCCAGCGGCCGATTGGCGTCACCCGTGGGTCGTTGGGCAGTTGGTCGCCATTTTCACGATATTGTTTGCTTAACTCCGGCTGGCCCATTTTGGCGAAGGCCGCCTCGGGCGACAGGCCGTTGTAGGCCAGTTTGTGGGTGCGGAATTTGTAGATGCCAACTGAGCTATCGAAGCGGCTGACGCGTGCTTGGCGGAACAAAACGCGTCCGGGGTCGGACAGCTTGATGGCCAGTGCGATCAGCAGCATGAAGGGCGCAGCTACCACCAGTGCGACTGAACCGGCCACGATATCAAACAACCGTTTGACGACGCGACCCCAACCAACCACGGCGGTCTGGTGGACGGCAATAATTGGCACGGAGTGAAACAAGTCTACAGTCAGGTTGCCGGTGAACAGTTCGCCGTTGCCGGGCACGAAGCGGTAGGCGATGTGGTGCTCTTGGGCATAGGCCAGGATCTCGTCGTTTTTGGCGGCGCTCGAGTAGAGTTCGGTTTGAATGATCGTCTGGAGCTGCTCGTCCGCCAGGTCACGGATGGCCTCGTCGAAGCTGACGTACAGCCGGTGGAGCGAGCCAGGCTTGAGGGGGTGTTTGATGCCGCCGACGACGCCGAGTACTTTGTAGCCGGTCGCGCTGGTATCAGCCAAGGACCGGATTAAGACGTGGGTGGTGCGGGTGTCGCCGACCAGCAGGACGCCATTAATGCCGATGCCGTAGCTAAACAGCTCCCGGCGTAGGCCGCGGGCGATGGTCCGAAACAGGAACACTAGAAACAGGGCGAGGCCAAAGCCATAGACGGTGACGAGCCGGCCTGGAAAGATCGCAACATTGGCGATGTAGGCGTAGCTGATGGCGAACAGGACACCGATGAAGCAGCCGACGATTAGCCGACCCAGTTCGCTAAAGCGCTTTTCGTAAGTCTTGGCGTTGTACAGGCCGAGCAGGGCGAATATCAGAATCCAGAAGGGCAGTAGTGTCAGAAAAATGGCCAAGTAGGTCCGGGCGGAAATGGGGACGCTCAGCACCCGGTGATCCAGTGTCACGCGCAGTATATAGGCCGTCATAAACGCGACGACGAGGGCTAAAAAGTCTCCAATGACGAGACAAACATTATAAATAACTGAGGTATTATTGCGCATGTCGGTATACTAGATTGTACCACTATGAAAGCCGCAGCACTTAAGTACCCCGTCTTATCGACGGTCGCGACCCTTATTTCAGTGATTTTGGTGTTGTTGCCTTTCCACGCTTTTCTGACCGTTTGGCTGGCGAGCAACTTCGGTCATTACACCGCCCTTCGGCTTTGGAAAGAAGCCCTGCTGCTGGTTTGCAGCCTCGGTGTACTCTACCTACTACTGACTGACATCAAAATACGTAGCCACACCCTGTCGCGCCGTTTGGTTTGGCTGATCATCGCCTACTGCGGCCTACTGCTCGGCTCTGGCTTGCTGGCTCTCTATAATCACACCGTGACACCCAAGGCGCTCGGCTACGGCCTGATATCCGATACGCGCTTTTTGGTCTTTTTCTTGTTTTGCTGGATGGTGGCGCTGCGCACCGCTCGGTTGCACAAAAACTGGCAGCGGTTATTACTCTGGCCAGCCGTCGTCGTTATTGCCTTTGGACTACTGCAAATGTTGCTACTGCCTAACGATTTCTTGCGCCACTTTGGCTACGGTAGCCAGACGATTGCCCCCTTTGAGACCATTAATCACAACGCCTTTTACCTACGTGTTCAGTCGACGCTACGCGGCTCAAATCCGCTGGGGGCCTACTTAGTCGTACCACTGACCGTGCTGACCGTGCTGATCGTGCGTGGCCAGCGCTGTTGGCAGCGACTGGTTTTGCTACTGGCTGGTTTGCTGGCTCTGGGCTTTACGTTTTCGCGCTCGGCCTGGCTGGGCACCGCCATCGCGCTTGGGCTGGCGGCCGTACTAGGCGCCCGCTCCGCGTCAGCCCGGCGGCGGGTTATCTATCTCGGTCTGGCCGGTGTTGTCGTTTTAGCGGGCTTCGGCCTAGCGGTTCGCCATAACCCGCGTTACCAGAATGTCGTCTTTCACACCGAAACCAATACGACCGCTATCCAGAGCTCGAACCAGGGCCACGTCAGCGCCCTGCAAACTGGTCTGCGTGACATCGCCCATCAGCCGCTCGGTCGCGGTACCGGCACGGCTGGTCCGGCTAGCGTTTATAATAACCACCAAACCCGGATTGCCGAAAATTACTTTCTACAGATTGGCCAAGAGGTCGGCCTGGTCGGTTTGACTCTGTTTGTGTTGATAACCGGCGCTGTCGGCTATCTACTGTGGAGTCACCGCGCCGATCCGCTAGCGTTGAGTCTGTTTGCGAGCTTGGTTGGTTTGAGCGTTATTAACTTGTTAGCACATGCCTGGGCCGATGACAGCCTGGCCTACATCTGGTGGGGTTTTGCTGGCATTGCCATGGCACCGCGCGCCATTCTGGCTGACCGCGTTAAGCCCGACGAGCAATAGTGGCTAGCGCGACTGGTCGCCCCGCCCGTACCATCCAGTTTTTCAGGTATATGGTTGGTGGTAGCCTCTATTTCTGGAGCGGCTACGCCATCTTCGCACTCGGCTTCTCGCTCTTGCACTGGTCGTGGCTATGGGCCAAGATTGCCGCCGACATAGTCGGCTGGACACTGAACTACGTGGTGCAGCGCTACTGGGCCTTCGCCGGTCAAGCCCGCCATTTGAGTGAGATTAAACACATCGGCCGCTACATATTTATCGAAACTATCGGTTTGGGGCTCGATTATGCCATTATCTGGGGGTTATATCACATCGGTGTGACGCCTTACATCGGCTTCTTCATCTCGGCTGGCTTCTTCACCGCCTGGTCCTACCTCTGGTACAAGCACTGGGTCTTCCCAGAATAGCATTTGGTAGTTGGTAGTTGGTAGATAGGGGTTAGGGAGCGCTGCGCGCTTGAGCTCTGTAGCTCCCCCAACTACCAACTACTATCCCCTAACTACCAACCCGTGGCATAATGAGAGCATGAACGAAAACCAAACAATTCGCCCGACCAAAAAACAAAAGGAGCTACTGAGCTACGTCGAGGCCTTCATCGCCGAGCACGGCTACAGCCCGAGCTACCGCGAAGTCATGAGCGGGCTTAACTATAATTCAGTTGCCACCGTGGCATTGCACATCAACAGCCTGATCAAACGCGGCCATCTGCGTAAACGCGACCAGTCGGCCCGCTCGCTCGAAGTCGTCCAGGTCGCCGAACCAGCCAAGGTCACGACTAACTACATCGCCCCAGCCGAAGAAAAGTGGCTGGTCGATAAAATCGAACACGCTTTTGCTCAAGTCGAACTGGCTGGCGAGATTACCGAAACTAGCCTCGACGGCCTCTACGTTTTAATTGGCGCCCTTAAAGTGCTCGGCCTCGACGGCGCCGCCCAAAGCTTCATGCCCCGCCTGACTGGCCTCAAGTCTCGACTAGTGAGCTGATGGTGAGCTCATCTCCTAGTTTCCCCCAGTTACAACCCCTTCTAATGGCACCGGGCACCAGTTTTACTCGTCAACAGACCTTACGGGTATGCCTCCTCCCAATAACTGGCACCCCGCACCCATTAGAACGGTTTTCACTGATTGGGGGAACTAGGAGATGAGTTCATCTACGTACCGGGTCGGTAACAAATCGCGGCTCCGTCGGCAGCGGCGTATCCGGCTGGCCATTGGGCTCAGCCTGTTGCTAGTACTTGGTATTGGCGGTTGGTTTATCCAGCGGACGCTAAGACCGCACACTACGCTCAGCCAGTCCAAGGCCACCGTGACGACCGTCAAGGCCACCAGCACGCCACTCAAGACCTACGACGAAACCGCCTTTACTATCGACTTGCCCAATGATTGGAAAGTCGGCGAGCGCTCGACGGCCCCCTATAACGTCTACCGCTGGCAGGGCACCAGTAAATCGACTAACGCCACGACGCTCGAGATCTATGTCGACACGATTCCAAACAACTTTGTCGTCAACCACGTGCTGGCCGTCGAGGCTAACGGCCCGCAAATCACGGCCGACGGCGAGATATCTGATAACTGTGCCAATTTTACCAAAGACACTTCGCCGACGCCTGGTGTTTATGGTGTCCACGGCCGCTGGCAGGGTATCGAATTTTTGTGTGATTTGAGCAATATCGAACGTAACGTCGTCGGCACCAGCTCGGCCACCGGCATTAACAGCGTGAGCGTTAAAGGCCCCACTAACGTCGTCCATAGGTTTTTCTTTAGCTTAACCGACCACAGCTTAAGCTCGGATTACACGCCGTTTACCAACGCTCTGCTCAGCTTCCGCGTGAAGTAAATACTACTATATCTAGCGTGGCTAGCGGGTGGTAGACTACTAGAACCTTTCTCAAAATGATTTCTGAAGACAGAAAATGAATGATTTTTGAGGTAGAAACTTTGAGACGTGAGGCGGCCTACTTATTGCTTGCCAACGAGTGGCTCGGAGTTTCTGGCCAAAAAGGGGCGTTTTATGGCCAGAAAGTATTTTGAGAAAGGTTCTTTACTTAACAATAAAAAGCTGGAATCCTGTGTAATTCAGGAACTGTGCCGCAACGGTGAACTACTGGTCAACTGGCTAGTAGGCAAGTCCGATACAGCTACAAAATCAGTCTCTCGAGCAAGAGCAGCCGACAAACCACAATTGTCTCGACTGCTGCTTCGTGAGCCAAGGATAACCCTATGGCCGTAGCAGCCGAACAAATCTACCAATTTCAAACTTTCGAAACTCCGCAGCTTTTCGAAGCGCCCCAACCGCCGGCTCTGGCGCTCGTGGTGCCAGAACTCGCGGAAGACGTTTTTACGCGCCACCAAGCCGAGCGCTTTATTGGCCGAGTGATGCTCGATCGCACGGTCGAGGCAATCCCCGAAGCGTCAAAAACCTCGACTGGCTCACTCTACGACGCCGTCCAGCAAGCCTACGAGGGTGACGCGGTGGCTCGGCAGCTCATTGCCACTAATGTCCGGACTGACGTAGTAGAGCGTACCATCAAGGCCGGGCACATTACGGCGGTCGAACTCGAAGTCGACGCCCAGGGCAAGTTACGACAATTTGGCCAGACCATGGAATCAATCCAGGCCAACAGTCTGGCATACGCCGCCGATCAGTCTGTAATGCGGGCTAGATCTGAAGCCGAGGTTCGCAACAGTTTCCGAATCGAAAATTTGCACCGCCAAGGCCTGCTGCAGGACTATGCCTTTGTCGTGTTCTCGCGGGCGGCCGACGACATGTCACCGACTGATATGGCCGAGGCCGGCTTCTTTACCGATACAATGTCGTGCGCCATCCAGCTAACGACAGCCACCGAGGCCGGTTTGAGCTTGGAATCGGCGTTCGTCGCCGGCGTCGCCAGGCCTGGTCAGGCCCGCCACGACGCTGGTGCGGTGGCGGCGGTAGCCGAACGGCTGGGCGTGGAGTTGGGCGGCCAGGGCTCGACTGAGCTGCTTGATACGCCGCTACTTATCCATAAAAGTTTATTACCAAATGGCGTGGTTGACCTGGTGAAGCTCTACGACGAGGCCGCCGGCGGCACGTTCTTCGGCGAGGCCAAACCAGGCTCAGACTACTTCGAGTATCGCGACGCCTGCGTGGAGCGCGAATCCAGTTTTGCCCCAAAAGTGGCGGCCATCGTTGCCGAGCTCATCGCCGAAGCCCCCACCATCAATACTCCGGTTGCTGCTGTCCAACGCCTACATACATTAGCAGAGCAGCACATGGTCGAGCAGGCTGTGGGCGACAACTCAATCAACCCAATGGTGTTTGGCCGCGTTGCCGCTGCCCACATTGCTCAGGCGCGCGCTTTCCAGGAGTTGGGGCAGTTGCAACAGGCTCAAGTGGCCACCACTAAGGCGCAAACCACCGCCACATCCTCTTCGTGCCCAACAGCGATGAAGGTCTCGAAAAAGGAGGCCCTCGGGCAATTCAATGATGGCACCGCTCCAGAGTCTGACTCAGAAACTACCTCAGAAACTGAATCAGACGAAACCGTGCGCATGACGTGCCCGTTCTGTGGCGACAAGAATCAATCCGGCAAACGCTGCTCACCCAATCAACATTGCACTAACTGTGATGCCCGCGTAACCAACGGCCGGGTGGTGTCTAAGGGAGATGGCGGCAAAAAAAAGGCTGCTTTGAGTGATCCGGCTCAGCCAAAGCGAGCGGAAGCGCCCCAACTCAAGGATGCCGTACTTATGGCGGAGCAGCGCCGTGAGCCTGCCGAAGCTGCCAGTCAGCGCGCCACCGAGCTGCCGCCTGAAGCGCCCCAATCCGAGACGCATCTGGGCAAATTGGCGGTCGCCGCCTAACCACAGCGGGGCTCCGATTGGCTAGGGCAGGGCAGCCGAGTTTAGTATAATAGGGTCATCATGAAGCAAGCAAAAATCAAACGAATCGGTATCTATGCGGGGGCGTTTGACCCAGTGCACGCCGGTCATATTGCCTTTGCGCTGCAGGCCTTGCAAATGGCGAGGCTTGATATAGTCTATTTCTTGCCAGAGCGCCGACCGCGCAACAAACAGGGCGTTGAGCACTTTGGCCACCGGGTCGCCATGCTGACCCGGGCCAGCGCGCCGCACCGCCAGTTCGGCGTCCTTGAGTATGTTGATATTAGTTTTAGCGTGGCCCGTACGCTGCCGCGCTTAAAAAAGCAGTTTGGCAGTAACCAGCTTGTTTTTCTATTCGGTTCCGATGCCATCGCCGGGTTGCCCGATTGGCCCAATGCTGCCCAACTGCTCGGCAACTGTGAGCTTGTTGTCGGCGTTCGCGGTAGTGAAAATATCGAGCTGGTGCAACAGCAGGTGGCAGCTTGGCGCATCCAACCAAAAGCCCTGGTGGTGTTCGACAGCTACGCTCCCGATGTATCGTCCGGTGCTGTTCGCGAGGCCTTGCGCCGCCGCCGGCCCGTGCACGGGCTGCTCAGCAGCGTCGCCCGGTACAGTAACACCCATTGGCTCTACGTTTCGTTCGCAAAACGTTAAAATTTTGACAACCATAAGCAACTTGGATATACTGATATCACTTCATAGGCACTAAAGCCGTGTGAGACAAAAACATCAACAAAAAAGTAAAGTAACGGGCGTTCTCCGTTTGTGGAGCGTTGGTTGCAGGAGCGACAAAAATGTCAGTTAAAGTCCAAATCGTTGAGAGCCGACCGGAACGAATCGCGGTGGCTGTGTTTCGCCCGACCTGGCGCGAATTTATCCACTACTAGGTAGGCATGTAGCCACATAGTTGGATAGTCGTAAAGTTGCATAGTTAGCGCTGCTCGTGCGTTAGTGCTGTGACTTGTCATGCCGGGCTCGGCCCGGTATCCAGGCTATGAGCTCTTTGTCTGGATCCTGAAACAAGTTCAGGATGACAGCTCAGGATTTGGTCTTATCGCCGCCATGCCAGATCGTTGCCAGTATGATAGAACTCTGCAGTGTGAGAGGACGGACCTCTCACACATAGAAGCTGGGACCGACCGGAGGGAGTTCTGACGGCGCAGTAATCAGTTGCTTTTTGGCCCCGCGCAGAGTGATGGTCGGGAGCTTTGTTACTTTGGCGGCCCAAAGTAAGGATAGAAAAGAGAAAATTGCAGTTACGGAATTGTGGGGGCGGTGATGTCTCTAGCTAGCATTATTCTGAGCGCGAGCCGGGCAACCGAATGAACTGGCTGCAAAGGACTGCTCTAGTTGGCCGGTTTTGGTGCAGCGGTCGAAGGAGCAGTTTTAGCTTTCTGGGCGATTTCGGCGTCAATCAGCTTTTCGAAAGCGGCTGGCGAGTTGGCAACTTGGATGGGCTTGCCGTTGAGGTAGTAGGCGGGCGTACCTTGGACATGGGCTTTGGTGCCAGCTGCGGTATCGGCGTTGATAGCGTTATTCACGGCTATACTGGCGTAATCCTGCTTAAACTGGGCGACGTTGAGCTTGAGCTGGCTGGCGTACTGTTCAAATATTTGGCTGGCACTGGTCGAATTCGACCACTGGGCCTGGCTGGCGTAGATGGCATCGTGCATTTCCCAGAATTTGCCCTGCAGGCTGGCGGCTTCGGCGGCCCTAGCGGCGGCAAAAGCGTTTTGGTGTGAATTGACGAGAGGGAAGTTGCGGAATTGAAACTTGAGGGCATCACCGTATTTGGCCTGGACGGCTTTGATGATCGGGTAGTACTGGCCACAGGCGGGGCACTGGTAATCGCCGTACTCCTCTAACGTGACACCGGACGTGCCCTGGCCGATGACATGGTTAGTCGGCTGCGAACTGGCCGTGCTGGTGCCGGTTGATTTATTACCGGTAAAGGCATAGATGCCGACCAGCGCTAGGATGACTACAATGATAACTGCCCAAAATTGCTTAGACATACAAACTTATCTCCCTCATTTCACTAATTACTCCTAGTATACTATGAAATATAGCGTTATAGGGATTAGTGTTTAGTAACTAGCAATTAGGGGTGAGCTGCTGCAGGTCAAGCTAATTCCTAATTCCTATTCTCTAGTTCCTAATCCGACCGCTTTAAAAATAAGCGTAATAATTATAAACTAGGGGGAATGACGAGCTCTATCTTTGCCACTTTCCTGCTCGCACTCGCCCTGGCCGGTGTGGTGATCCGAAAAACTTACTACTACGTGCCGCGGCGCGAACTTAAGCGCCTTGCCGAACGCCACGACGCGCTGGCTAGTCGGCTGTATACGGCTGTCGCCTATGGCAGTAGCTTGCGGGCCTTGCTATGGCTGTTTATTGGTTTGACGAGTGCCGGGGGAGTCGTACTGCTGGCCCGCCAGGCGCCCCTGTGGTTGAGCATCACGGCGGTTTTGCTGTTGCTGTGGGCGGCTTTTTCTTGGCTGCCGGCCAGCCGGGTCACGCCAGTTGGTGCCCGCTTGGCCATCCTGATGACACCGCCGATTGTCTGGCTGCTTAATTACTTGCACCCACTGATCAGTCGCGGCGCCCAACAGATTGAACGCCGCTACACCGCTCCGGCCCACACCGGCATTTTTGAACGATCTGATGTCATGGAGCTGCTGGAACGCCAGGCCCACCAGGCCGATAACCGGCTGAGTTCCGAAGAACTCGCCATTATTTCCAGCGCCCTCAGCTTCGGCGACCGTCAAGTCAGCAGTATTTTGACGCCGCGGGCGAGCATTAAGACGATCCTGATGCACGAAATCGTCGGACCGGTTTTGATCGACGAACTGCACAAGCTCGACCAGCCATTCGTGCTCGTCAAGGATAAGCCGAAGGGCAGTATTTGCGGCATACTGCAGAGCCAGACGCTCGGCTTAATGAGCTCCGGGCAAGTCAGCGAGCACATGGACAAAACTGTCTATTACCTGCACGAGAGCGATAGCCTGAGCGAAGCTTTGCACGCCTTCTTTGTGACGAACTACCCGCTGTTTGTCGTCGTCAATAGTTTTGAGGAATACGTCGGCGTGGTGACCGTCGAGTCAGTGCTGAAACAACTACTCGGGCACATGCCCGGCGACGATTTTGAACAATACGCCGACCTCCCAGCCGTGGCCGGCCGGCACTTGAAAGCTAAGTCCGCGGCCCAGGTGGCCGAAAAAGCTGACGAAACCACCCCTGAAGTGGTAGAATAACAGACATGAGTAGGGGTAACGCTCGGCTACATATGAATTATTGGGTCGGCCGGAGCTGAAGCTGTCAGCTGCGCGCTATCGACCCGGGCCAAGCCGCGCATCTATCTAAACAGGAGTTACAAGTCATGAGGATTCTCAGTTCTGAAGTCACCACTCACGTTGGCGACACTATTACACTCAAAGGCTGGGTGCAATCACGCCGCGACCACGGCGGGCTGATATTTATCGACATTCGCGATCACCAGGGCATCACCCAGCTGGTCATCCAGCCGGAGACGGCTGAAGCTTTCGCGCTCGCCGAGCAGTTACGCGATGAGTTTGTGATTAGTGCTAGCGGGCTGGTGCGAGAGCGGGAGCAACACCTGAAGAACCCGAACATCACCACCGGTGGTGTCGAGCTTAAAGTCGATGACTTGGTGATTTTGAACCGGTCAGAGCCCCTGCCAATCCAGCTGCACGGCGAAGCCATGGCGAGCGAAGACCTGCGCCTGAAATACCGCTACCTCGACCTGCGGCGACCCAAAATGCAGACCATGCTAAAAAAACGCGCCGAAGCCTACAAGCGGATTCGCGACTTCATGGAAGCCCGTGATTTCACCGAAGTTACGACGCCGATTATCGCCAACTCCAGCCCCGAGGGTGCCCGTGATTTTCTGATACCGTCCCGTATCCACCCCGGTACGTTCTACGCCCTGCCGCAAGCCCCGCAACAGTTCAAGCAGTTACTAATGGTTGGCGGTGTTGCCCGCTACTACCAGCTGGCCGCCTGTTTCCGCGACGAAGATCCGCGCGCCGACCGACTCTACGGCGAGTTCTACCAGCTCGATCTTGAGATGTCGTTCGTTGAAGACGGCGAAGAAGTCCGGGCCCTAACCGAGCCACTGATCAAAAGCCTGGTGACCGACTTTGCTGGCAAGCAACTGCTCAGCGCCGACATCCCGCGCCTGACCTACGTTGAGTCGATGGAGCGCTACGGTTCCGACAAGCCAGATTTGCGCTACGGCATGGAGCTGATTGAGCTATCGGACGAACTCGCCACCTCCGGCTTCGGCGTCTTTACCAATGCCATCAAAAGTGGCGGGGCCGTCAAAGCTATCTGCGTGCCGGGTGCCGCCAGCCTTAGCCGTTCGCAAATCGATAGCTTTACCGACATTGCCAAAGCCGAAGGTGCCGGTGGCCTAGCCTACCTGAACTTCGCTGATGGCGACGTTAAATCGCCGATTGCCAAATTTTTGCAGCCGGACGAACTCGCCACTATCAAACTTAAAACTGGTGCGGCTGACGGCGACATCGTCTTCTTTGGCGCCGATACACGGACGGTCGTCAATAAGGTGCTCGGCCGGCTCCGGGTTGAATTTGCCAACCACTTCAAACTCAAAGACCCCAACATTATCGCCTTGGCCTGGATTATTGACTTCCCGTTCTACGAAATTGACGAAGCTACCCAGAAGCTCGACTTCAGTCACAACCCATTTTCAATGCCCAAAGGTGGCCTAACGGCGCTACGCGGCACCGACAAACTCAGCATTGTCGCCGATCAGTACGATATGGTTATGAACGGCTACGAAATCTGCTCGGGCGGTGTCCGCAATCACAACCCGGAAGTGATGTACGAAGTCTTTGGCGTGCTCGGTTACGATAAGGCCTACGTCGATGCCCGGTTTGGGGCTATGATTGGCGCCTTTAAGTACGGGGCGCCACCGCACGCCGGCTGTGCCTTCGGCATCGATCGGATTCTGATGGAGCTGACTGGCGAGACTAACATTCGTGAAGTCGTAGCTTTCCCCAAGAACGGCTCCGGCGTCGATGTGATGATGAGCTCACCGAGCGTCGTCGAAGCCGCCCAACTCAAAGAATTACACATCGAAACGGTTGAATAAACCGCTATGAACATTCCTGTTAAACAACTCGACAGTGGCTTTTCGCTACCAGTCTACGGGCTTGGCACCTGGCAGATGGGCGGCCGGATGGCGGCGGACAACTCCAACGATCAAGCTGACATTGCGGCCATCCAGTCCGCGCTCGACCACGGTATTACCCACCTCGATACGGCGGAGCTATACGGTAATGGCCACAGCGAGGAGTTGGTCGGCCAAGCCATTAAGGGCTACGACCGCGCCAGCCTGAAAATCGTGTCGAAAGTTTCGGCGGCCAATCAAAGTTACGACGGCGTAGTCAGCGCCCTCCACGCCAGCCTCCAGCGCCTCGGTACCGATTATTTGGATTTATACCTGTTACACCGCTACCCCGAACCTGGTATCCCTATTAGTGAGACGATGCGGGCAATGGATGACCTGGTGGCCCAAGGACTCGTTCGGCACATCGGGGTGTGTAATATGAGCGTTAACCGATTTGTAGATACCCAGAACCATACCGCCAATAAACTGGTCTGCAACCAGTTGCACTACAGCCTGCGCTGCCGGGAGGCCGCCGTGCGGGGCGTTATCGATTACTGTCAGACCAACGACGTGCTGGTGAGCGCCTGGGGCCCGCTGGAAAAAGGCTTGCTCGTCGACAGCACCCTATTACAAGATATTGCGAATACGTATCACAAAACACCCTATCAGGTGGCGCTCAATTGGCTGCTGGCCCAACCTAATGTCGTGACCATTCCGAAAACGACGCAACTGGCTCACCTCGAAGAGAATCTCGGAGCGCTCGGCTGGGATTTATCGGCGGCCGATGTTGCCCGACTGACCCGGGAATTTCCCAATCAGTTAGCCGTGTCTGATCGAGCGCCGCTCGACTATCCAGCCGACGTCCCCGTTTAGGACTTCGCTAGATTCAGCTAGAGGGGTTTAGTGTCGTAGGATTCCCAGATATACCAGCTGGCGACTGATTCGTAAGGGTGCCAGTGGTTCGCCGCGGCGAGGTCGCGGACCTCAGTTGGCGTCGGCAGGGTTTCCAGCGTGTACAAGGCGCGGATACCATTACGGATGCCGAGGTCGCCGGTTGGTAGGACATCGAGGCGCCCCATGCAGAACATCAGAAACATGTGGACCGTCCATTCACCGATGCCTTTGACGTCGGTGAGTTCGGCGATGATTTGCTGGTTGGTCTGCCGATCAATGTTGTTAAACGTCAGGCGGCCGTCGCTGATGTGCTCGGCCAGGTCACGGATGTAGTTGGCTTTGGCACCGCTCAGGCCGACGCTACGCACGTCGGCGATCGACTTTTTGAGAATGCATTCGGGAGTGGGGAAGTCGCCCCCAAATAGCTCTCGGAAGCGGCGCTGGATTGAATCGGCGGCTTTGACGCTGAGCTGTTGGCCGATGATCGAATCAGTCAGTGACCGGTAATAGTCGCTGTGGGGTACGAACGTCGCCAGACCGCTGCGGGCGATAACCGGTGCCAGCTGGGCGTCGTGTTGGCTCAGATGTTGGGCGGCTAGGCGTAGCTGTTTGTCCATAGAACCCACTTCATATCTCCTCTCGGTAGTAAAAGCCAGTCTGGTGAGTGCCAGGCAATAGTTCTTGCGACGGAGTGTACCCGTGGGTACACGAATAATCAAAACTGTTGGCTGGTGCCGCCAGGATGGTTTGGAACAGGGAGGAGATATGAAGTGGGTTCATACTTATCATTGTAGAGCATGGCGAGCGGCAAGGTTTGACAGTCGAAACATAAGCATGGTACAAATAGGGATACTTTCACCAACATAAAAAGTTAAGTTTATCCATGAGTTTTCGCATCGAACCAAAAAAGCGCCTTCACGCTTTAGCCCTCAATCTGCTCCAGCGCCTGGTGTAGCTTCGGTTGCGACTGTCATAGCTCATACCGCTCACGGTTTGTTCAGTTCGTGATAAAGTTAAAGCATATGCCTAATAAAAAAGCCACGAATCCAGTCGAGCCAGTCGATACTGAGCTCGAAAACCGTGTCGATGAGATGATGGACACCCGGCGTTCGATTCGACCGAAGCAAATCCCAGCCCCGATCCCAGAGTCCACCCCAGCAAGCACCCCGGCCGCCGTTGTTACACCGCCACCAATCGACATTTTTCAAGACGCCTTGACCGCCCCAGAAGTCTCACCCGAGCTGCTCGAGCAGATTGGCGTGGCAGCGCCCGACTCGGCGCCCGAGCCCCTGAGCAATTCCGATCCGGCCATCGCGGCCACGCCAGCCACCGACGTTGCCTTTGATGATCCCGGTATCGACGAGGCGGTTGATGATATTGTCGCCAGCGAGAGTGACGCGCTCCTCGCGGCCGAAGACGCCAGCGGAGTGGCCGCCCCGACGCTCGCTGTTGTATCGTCGTCTTTTGCCTCGTCGCACCGCAAGCGCTGGCTCTGGTTGATCCTGGTGGTCGTCCTTTTGATTGCGGTGTTTGTCTGGCCGTTTACCCGCTACCGTGTTCTCGGTTTGGTCCTGCAACAGCCAGTGACTATCACGGTCACGGACAGCACGACTAAAACACCGGTGAGTAGCGCGCAAGTCTCCTTGGCTGGTGTGATGGTTAAAACCGATGGCAACGGCCGGGCCTCGTTTCGGGCTGGCGTTGGACAACACCAGGCCGTTATTACAAAGCAGTATTACACGACCGCCAGTCGGCCGGTCATGATCGGATTGCGTTCGACCAAGGCCCCGGCAATTCATTTGGTTGCAACTGGCCGCCAAGTCCCGATTACCATCACAAATAAGATTACCGGCCAGCCGCTGGCTGGCGCCGAAATTAAGGTACTCAATACCAGCGCCAAAACTGACGGTCACGGTCGGGCCATTATCGTGCTGCCGACAACCGCTAGCCGCGATAGCGGCACGGTCGCCTTGCCGGGCTACAACGAAATTTCGGTGAGCGTTGCCGTTACCGGTGTCGTTGTGCCGGGGAACAGCTTTGCGCTGACCCCAAGCGGTAGTGTTTACTTCTTGTCCAATGAGCACGGCACGATTGACGTCGTAAAGGTCAACTTAGACGGCAGCAACCGCAAAACAGTCCTAATTGGCACGGGTAAAGAAGACCCCAATAATACCCAATTGCTGGCGTCGCGCGACTGGCGCTACCTCGTTCTGAAGGCCCAGCGTGACGGCCCCCAAGCAGCGTTGTATCTCATCGACGGCGTGACCGATAAGACGAGCGAATTCGATTCCGGCAACGCCAATTTTAACCTGATCGGTTGGTACGGCCACAGTTTTGTCTACGACGTTACTAAAAACAACGTCGCCACGTCACAAACCGGCCACGAGCTAGTCAAAAGCTACGACGCTGAGCGTGATCAATTAAATCAGCTCGATCAGACCCAAGCCAGCGGCGACGCCACCAATTATGCCTACCAAGGGTTTTATAATTTTTATGTATTGGATAACCTCGTGGTCTATACCACGCAGTGGTACCAAAACGGTACCGTCGACTTGAGCGCCAAAACTGATACGATTCGTGGGATTACGCCCAGCGGGCAGGGCAAAAAAGACTATCAAAGTTTTGCCGCCGTTGGCACGGGCTACCTGCAGGCCACCTTGCAATCGCCGAGCAGCATCGACTATGCCCGGTATGATTACAATGATACTAAGACGACGTACTACCGGTTTGAGCACCAAAGCGTGGCCAGCGCGACCGATATTGACCAAACCACGTTCAGTAAACCGTACCCGACCTATCTTGTGTCGCCGTCGGGTGATCAGACGTTGTGGAGTGAACTGCGCGACGGCAAGAGTACTGTCTTTACGGGTGACGCTGACGCGAAACAACCAAAACCAGTCGGCGGACTGAGCGGCTATGCAGCCTATGGCTGGTACGGGGATAGCTACGCGCTCGTCAATAAAGACAATAGCGAACTGTTCGTCGTCGCGACGAGCGGGGCGCAGCCACCACTTAAAATAACGGATTACTACAAGTCGGCTCAAAAACTAGTTGGCTATGGTTACGGTTATGGCGGCCTCTAAACGGGTCAGCCCCAAACTAGCCTCGCCCAATCGCTGAATCACGCGCACCGGGTATACTAATGGGCATGAATGATGCTGGTCCAAACCACGAATCGATAACTTTATTTAGACAGACAGTGCAGCAATACTATCGGCAGTCTGGCCGGCACGATTTGCCGTGGCGTCAGCGCGCGCCAAGCGGCGGCTTTGACGCCTACAAAATTGTGGTCAGTGAGCTGATGCTGCAGCAGACGCAGGTGGCGCGGGTAATTCCGAAATATACCGAGTTTTTAATCGCCTTTCCCTCAGTTGCGGCGCTGGCTGCCGCGCCGCTCGGCCGGGTGTTGCGGGTTTGGAGTGGGTTGGGCTACAATCGTCGAGCCAAGTTTTTGCACCTGGCTGCGCAAGCCATCATGACTGATCACGCCGGTGTTTTCCCACCCGATCCGCCGTCGCTCATGCGCCTGCCGGGGGTCGGCCCTAACACGGCCGGTGCTATTTTGGTCTACGCCTTTAACCAGCCAGTGATATTCATCGAGACCAATATCCGGACGGTATATCTGCACCACTTCTACCAAGCTACAGTCGGCGTCGCCGATCGTGACATCCTGAAACTAGTGGCGCTGACGCTTGACCGCGACCATACTCGCGAGTGGTATTGGGCGTTGATGGATTATGGCAGTTACTTGAAGCGCACGTTCGGCAACCCTAATCGGGCGGGCCAGGGCTACGTGCGACAATCGGCTTTCATCGGGTCTGACCGGGCCGTTCGCGGCCAGATTATTAAGCGCCTGGCTGGTGCATCAATCAGCCGTCGGGAGTTAGCGGCCGCCGTGGCCGATGAGCGGTTTGAGACCATCGTGTCGGCTTTGCTAGCCGAAGGCTTAATTCAGCAGCAGGGCAGCCAACTGAGTCTATAAAAAGCTTACGCTTTCCATGATACAATTAAGCTTACTTATGGATCAAACTACTACGCCAGCCCCCGCACCACTAGCCCCAATTGCCCCGCCAGCAAATCCCGAAGTCGCTGGGCCGCCAGCTAACGAGGAAGTCGCGGTACATACTGCCCCCGTCGAAGATAATCAGCCCGCTCCCGCCACACCCCGCGCGGCCGAAGACCAGCCAGCTGCGCCCGCTCCTGAGCAAACGCCTAGTCAACGCACCCACTCCGCGCCAGCCGCCCGACCAATCAAAGCTTCGGGTAGCGGCGCCGGCTTAGCCATTACCGCCACCGCGGTAATCATTGTGAGCCTAGCCGCCATGGCAGTCTTCGCCTACCTGCAGACAACTAAATAGAACTGCGCTAAACTAGTCCATATGGATGATACGATGGACGTTTTTAAGAATGTCGCTGCTTGGCTGGCCCGCCCGGGTGCGCTTGGCGTAATCCCAACTGATACGGTCTATGGTCTGGTTGCTCGAGCGGCTGACTCAGTCGCGGTTGAGCGGCTATATGGACTTAAACGGCGCGAGCATAAGCCGGGCACGGTTATTGCGGCCAGCATCGAACAACTCGAAAGTCTCGGGCTGAAGCGTCGCTACCTGACGGCTGTCCAGCAGTTCTGGCCGGGTGCAGTCAGTGTGGTGATACCAGGTGGTCCAGAGCTCGCAGCCTTGCACCAGGGGGCCCAGAGTCTGGCAGTGCGCTTGCCCGACGCACCACAGTTGCAGGCGCTGCTGGCCCAAACCGGCCCGCTGTTGACCAGCAGTGCCAACCAGCCAGGTGAACCGGTAGCGGTAACGATTGAGCAGGCTCAGGCTTATTTCGGCAGCCGCGTCGACTTTTATGCCGATGGCGGTGATTTGTCTGCCCAAAAGCCCTCAACGATTATTCGCATTGTGGATGATGAGATCGAAGTTTTGCGCCAGGGAGCAGTTACTATTAACGAAAACGGGGAGATGCAAACATGACATTTAACGAATACCAAACGGCCGCGCTGCGCACATCTCGCGGGAAAAACGCCAACAACGAACTGCTGCACCTGGTGCTTGGTTTGGTCGGCGAAAGTGGCGAAATTGCCGAGAAAATGAAGAAACTAATTCGCGACAAAGCGTCGGATGAATCCCAAATTGATCGCCAAGACATCGCCAAAGAACTGGGTGACGTCTTGTGGTATATCGCGGTCCTCGCCGATTACCTGGAGATCGAGTTTGATGACATTGCCAAAACTAATATCGTGAAACTGGCCGACCGCCAAAAACGCAATGTCCTCCAAGGCAGCGGCGACAACCGATGATTCACGACACCGCTACGCCCTACGTGGCCGCCTACGTCCTGCTGCGTCGCGCTCACAAACTGGCCTTTGTGCTGCGCTCCAACACCGGCTATATGGATGGGATGTACGGCTTGCCATCGGGTAAGGTAGAAAAAAATGAAGCCTGCCGAGCAGCAGCAGTGCGCGAGGCCCGCGAAGAGGTCGGCATCGAGATAGCCGAGGGTGAGCTTGTGCACGCGCTGACCGTCCATCGCGATGGCGAAGATGACAGCAGCTGGATTGACATCTACTTTAGCGCGCCGACGTGGGTAGGGGAGCCCTACAACGCCGAACCAGATAAACACGGTGAACTGGTCTGGCTTGACGAGGCCAATCTGCCGACTAATATTGTTCCGGCTGTTCGCCATAGTCTACAGGCAATCAACGACCAAGCAGCTTATACCGAATTTGGCTGGACGAGCAACTAAGGGTTAACCCCCGCTTGTTCGTCGAAGACTATAGTTCGAAATCTAAAATCAACGCCTGGTGGTCGGAGGCGATCACGTCCGAGGCGCGGAAGTTCTTGACGCTCACGCCGTCACTCACAAATATGTAATCGCAGACTTCGGCTTTAGACGTCATGCTGTTTCGTGTTGTTAGGAGTTTATACTCCACGCTCAAGTTTCGTAGTTTGGCATTGAGTATACCCAGTGATTTACTGTCTGGAGCAAGATTAAAATCGCCCGTTAGGATGACCGGGCCATCGAGCGTATCGAGATACGACGCAATTTGGTTCATCTGGCGCATGGTCTGGGCGTCGCCATTTTTGTGCTGGCGGATGTGGTGCCCGTGATGGTTCAAGATGGTAAGTTTTTTGCCGCCGACATTAACCTGGACATGTTGGAGATTGCGGATATTGTAGTCATAGGAATCAAAGTCGAAATCGGCTTGATACTCGAGGTTCGTAAATATCGTTTCCTGAACTTTGAAGGGAAATTCGCTGAGGGTGGCATTGCCAAACGAGGCTTTTTTATTCATGAGATTGAACGAAAACACTGGCGACATAAAGCTATGAACCAAGCCTAGCTTGGCTTGCAGCTTCTCGAGCGGTATCGCCAGCGCCCCATTGCCCTCGGTACTGATGATCTCTTGCAGGCACACCAGGTTGGCGGCCTCGGCGCTGAGCAAATCGACCAGTTGGTGTTCGAGCCGTCCGCCCCACGCGTTTAACTGGACGAGTCTCAAACTTTAAACTCCGCTCGTAGCCAGTCGTCGAGACTGCCACCGCCACCACCAGCCATGCCAACTACCATGTCGCCGGCGTCGAGGTGCTGCTGAATGGTTTGCTTGAGTTGCTCGTCGGGCGCGGCTGGCACAGCGATGCTTGGGTCAGCCAGGTGGGCGATGAGTTCGGCTGGATCGATAATCCGTTGGGTTGGGTCCTCGCGGGCGAGGTAACTTGGCAACCAGTACACGCGGGTGGCGCCGTTAAAACAATCGCCATAATCATCAATCTGGAAGTGTTGCCGGCGGTTGGTCAGTGGTTCGTAGACTACCACCACGTTTTGACCGGCTTCGGCCGCCATTTCGAGGGCGACGCTCATGGCGCCGCGGACTTTCTCGGGCGTGTGGGCGTAATCGCTGTACAGGCCGGGTACGATTTGCTCCATGCGGCGCGCCAGGCCCGGGAAGCTGTTGACGTGGGCTATCAGGGTGGCAATAGGTGCCCCACAGGCTCTGTGGACGGCCTGGATGGCCAGCCAGGCGTCGAGCCGGTTGTAGAAGCCTTTGAGGGTCAGCTGGGCCACACCGGGGTTGCTGGGGTCTTGGACGCTGAGGCGGCCGTCGGTGGCCCCGAGCTGCAAGTAGGCGGCATCATCCTGCCAGATGACCGTGTATTTGCTCTGGTTAATGAAATCACGAAAGGCCATTTGGTAGTCTTCGCGCGTCGGAAAAATTTCGTGGTGGTCCCAACTGACACCGGTGATCAGGCTGATGGCCGGTTCGTAGGCCAAAAAGTTGCGATCAAATTCGTCGGCTTCGTAGACAAAGTGCTGGCTCGCCGGGTTGTATTCACCCATGTTGCCGAAGCTGACTTTGGCGGGCAATAGGTAGCTCAGCGGCTGGTCGAGCTGTTTGAAAAGCCAGGTTACCATGGCGGTGGTCGTCGTTTTACCGTGCGTGCCGGCAATCGCGATTAATTTAAGTTTTTTGTCGTGCAGAATCGTATTTAACAGCTCGTCGCGTTTGCTGGTTTTGATGTGCTGTTCCCGGCAAAAGGCCAGTTCGGGGGCATGGGGATTTTCCAGGGGTAGTGCCGAAGTGTACACGAACCAATCGATCGACTGTTGGGCATGCGTTGCTGCGATGGCCGCATGGGATTGCCCGATGTGAATATCGGTGACGCCGTGGGCGCGCAGGTATTGGATATATTGGGAATCTTGCTTGTCGGAGCCTGATACGGTGTAGCCCGCCTGTAGCGCGATTTGGGCCAGCGGCCCAATGCCGGCCCCGCCGATACCTGAAAAGTAGATGTGCATAGCTACCAGTATTGATTATCGAGCCCTATCTAGCAAGTCAAATACCAAACGGGTACAATGTAACTACGCTGGTTATGAATAAAAAGAAACTGCACCACTCCTGGACTCGTCTGCGCGCTATTAAGCCATGGTACTTTCTGATCGTGGCCCTCGTAGCCGGCGGCATCTGCGCCACGGCCTTGCGCGCCAATAACGAGCACATGATTGTGCTACGCGACAGAGTCTACGCCGCCGACAAAGACAATGGGGATGTCCAGGCTACCTTGAGTGCGCTACAAGCCTACGTCGTGGGCCATATGAATACCAACCTGAGCGCCGGTCCGCAGGCCGTCCATCCACCAATTCAGCTGAAGTACACCTACGATCGGCTCGTGGCTGCCCAAGGTGCGGCGGTCACTGCCCGCAACGCGCAAATTTATAATGACGCCCAACACTACTGCGAGCAGCAAAACTCGTCTGACTTCTCGGGCCGCAATCGTGTACCGTGCATCGAACAGTACGTCCAGAGCCACGGCGGCAAGCTCACCATTGTTCCCGATGCGCTCTATAAGTTTGATTTCATATCACCGGCCTGGTCACCCGATCTGGCCGGTTGGAGCATGGTCGTGGCGGGGTTGAGTACGCTGCTGTTTCTTGGATCGCTTGTAGCCTACGTCTTCTTCAGACGAACTCTTTGAGCGTGTAGGGGAGCCTAATAGCCTAATAGTGGGATAGTTGTATAGTTCTAAAGTTCTAAAGTTCTAAAGTCCTAAAGCCCAAGGTGGTAGGTAGGGATTATGAGTTGGTAGTTGGGGCTAGCTCCAGCAACAACCCCGCCACTGTCTTGCCAGGCTCGACCCGGTATCCAGACAGAAGCTTGCCTCCTGCGCTCCCTTAGTTCGGGAGGTAGGACCTCCATAGTTTTTGCCTTGCAAACTTCTTTCTTCTACTCACTACTTTTGCTGCCAAAAGTAGCCTGGGAACCACCGGCGGACGTTCCACCTTGACTAGCAGTTGTGAAAAAGCAGTTTTGGACAAGAACTCCTCACCAGGGTGCCACTGGCACCCTGAATCGTCAGACAGCTTATCCAAGCCAAGCACACTGCTTTTGCACAACGGCTAATCAGGGCTGTACTTTATGCCGGTTAAGCCACCATGGTGGTCGCCTAGACGGCGACTCATATCTGATTGGGCTTCAACACCTCACTGTCTTGGCGGGGATTGATTGTGTAAAGTTGGGCCAACTAAAAACGTCCCTCCGAGGAAGGACGTTTTATTACGCGTTAGCGGTAACTACGGTTTGGTAGTTGTGGTGCTAGTTGGCGTCGTAGTGCTGGGGGCACCTTGAACATTGTTCGTGCTCGTGCCGGCAGCGCTTTGATCGCTACACTTCTGACCGCTTGGGTTAGCCTTTTGGAAGGTAGCTACAGCCTTGGCGACTTGGCCAGTGGCCTGTAGGTTTTCCCAGAAAGTAACTTGGGCGCGGTTGATGACCATTTCGTCACGTGGTGAGTGTAATTCACAGCCAAGCTTCACAAGTGAAACGCTGGTGTTGGCTGCGGCCGCTTTATCGCTGGCGCTCGAAGTTTGCAAGTAGTAGATATCGTCAACAACAAAGTACTTGTTGTTGAGGGTTGTGATCTTGCCAAAGTAAACTTGACCAGTGTTTAGGAAGACAGCCTGTAGTTTGCTGCTATCAACGTATTTCTGCTCATCGTTGATGCTGCCACCTCGAACGACTACGAGCGTTACAGCTACTAATAAAATAGCGACTAGCGTGACGGCACCAACACCGGCGATGCGTAGCAGCTTACTGCGATCTGATTTGTTGTTCTTGCCGGCTCCGGAGCCGCCAACTGTTGTTGGACGTGCCACTGGTGCTGCGGTTTGCGGTTGTGTACTACGGTTTGAAAAATCCATGCCTTTACTTACTCCACCTCTTTATACTTTTTATGGTTACTGCCCCAGTGTAGTACAGGCGTAACGCTTGTGCAATATCAAAAGCAATAACGGGGTGGATAAGGCCGTAAATCTGTGGGAAACTTGGAGCCATGTTAACAGGCTTGTAACGCAAGAATTATCGCTACAGGGGTTGACAAATAAAAACAGGCAAGTGTATCTTAGGGGTACATCACTAATGAATAAGAGAGGGAGAGCTATAATGGCTTACAAGCACACAAATTCCAAAGGTGTTACATACTACTTGAATTCTAAGGAAGTCACGCTCCGTGGCGGTAAGCTACAGCGCATCTACTACTTCAGCAAGGACGAGCGCCCAGAAGCAACCGATTTGCCCGCTGGCTACGAAGTTAATGAAAACCCCCGCAACGGTTTCTTGACTATCAAGCGAACAGTAAAAGCATAGTTAAAGTTCACCTTTAACGTGAGCGATACCCGGCTTGTCCAGTTTATGGGCCAGCCGGGTATTTTAAAATTATCTAATCCAGACCACGAAGTTGGTATAGTAGGCGTATGAGCAGTCCAATCTTAAAGGTCACAAATCTTAAAAAAATCTATGGCGAGCAAGTTGCCGTCGATGGTATCTCTTTTGTTGTCCAGCCGGGCGAAATATTTGGTATTCTGGGCCCCAACGGCGCTGGCAAAACTACGACGCTCGAGATGATCGAAACCCTGCGGCCAATTGACGGCGGCACGATTATTATCGATGGTCTGAATGTGGCCGAGCAACCCGACGCCGTCAAGCGCATCATCGGCGTCCAGCCGCAGACGGCATCGTTTCAGGACAAACAAAAAACATCGGAAATTATTGAAATGTTTGCCGCTGCCTACGGCGAGAGCGTCAACGTCAAGGAATTTTTGGATGATGTCGATTTGGGCGAGAAGGCTGACAGTTTTGCCGAACAGCTGAGCGGTGGTCAGCGCCAACGTCTGAGCATTGCGGCGGCGCTCGTGCACAGCCCCAAAGTCTTCTTCCTCGATGAGCCAACCACCGGGCTCGATCCGCAGGCGCGGCGCAATCTGTGGAAACTCATCCGGCAGGTGCGCGACCGCGGTGTCACCGTTATTATGACTACCCACTATCTTGACGAGGCTGAACTGCTGTGTGACCGTGTTGCTATCATGGACCGGGGCAAGATCATCGCCCTCGACACGCCGCGCAACCTGGTCCGGCAGCTGCTGAAGCGCGGCTTCACCAAAGAACAACGGGTTGAGCAGGCCAGCCTCGATGACGTTTTTATCGACTTAACCGGTAAAGCCCTGAAAGATTAACGCATGAGCCCACTATCTACCAAACAACAACTCAAAACCGTGCTGGTGCTGACTAAGCTCAATACCCGCCGCTTTTTCCGTGATCGCCTGGCCCAGTTCTTTGCCGTTTTGTTCCCGCTGATTTTTCTATTTGTGTTTGGTGGCCTCAGTAGCTCCAATAGTAGCAATGTATCGTTCCGGGTAGCGGTCCTCAACCAATCTCACAGTCAATTCGCGACCAAGTTTGCCAGCCAGTTGAGCGGCGGCAAGCTGTTCAAAGTCGATCCAGCCGTGCACACCATGGCGGCGGCCGAGGATAAACTCAGCCGTAGTCAGATTGACGGTATCATCGTTTTGCCGAGCAATTTCGGCGACGTTCTGCCGGGGCAAGATTATCCTTCGGGTCATGCCCAGTTAATCTATTCGCAGAGCAGCAGTGGCACCGGCCAAACGCTCAGTTCGGTTCTGCAAGAAACGTTCAAATCGATTAACGCCAAGTTTGTGCCCGCCACCGAACCGTTTAGCGTTACCGCCACACAGCTCAACAAAAAAAGCCTGTCGGCCTTTGACTACACCTTTGCCGGGTTACTCGGCTTCTCGATCATCGGTCTCGGCGTCTTTGGCCCGGTCAATGTTTTTCCGGAGCTCAAAAAGCAGGGGATTTTGCGCCGCTTGCACACCACCCCGCTCAAAGTCTGGCAGTACTTTATGGCGACCATGTTCAGCCAAGCGGCCACTGGCATTATCTCGATTGGCCTCCAGTTTATCGTCGCCATCTTGGTCTTCCACCTGCGGGTGGCGGGCAATTACGCCGAAATATTCTTGTTTACCGTCCTCAGTATCTTTATGATCCTCGGCATCGGCCTGGCGATTGGCGGTTGGGCCAAAAATGAGCGCCAAGCCGCGCCGCTCAGCAACATCGTGGTGTTCCCGATGCTGTTTTTGTCCGGCACATTCTTCCCGCGCTTCCTGATGCCGGACTGGCTGCAAACGCTCACTACTTACCTGCCGCTGACACCGGTGATCGATGGACTACGTCTGTTGATTACCGAAGGTAAGAACCTGGTCGACATCCTCCCCCAACTGGGCTTAATCGGCCTGTGGTTCATCGTCATCTACGCCATCGCGTTCCGCGTCTTCAAGTGGGAATAAATCTAGCAGAAACTCTTGTAAAATTAGCATAAAGATGGTACAATAGCAGCATGAATCAATCCGAACAGCTTGATCGTCGTCTCGATAACTTGGTCGATAACCGCCAACTATCTTACAGTGAAGCCGCCGCTCTGCTCGATGTTCCGGTACACCCACTGGCGGCCGTTATGGCCGACCGCACCGCGCACCGCGCCGCCGCTTACGCTGAAAATGCCGAAGACTTTAATCTGACTGGCTCTACCGAGCTCTCCCCCGAGCAAGTTCTGATAAATCGAGCCGGCGCGGCCGCAGTCCGCGCCGCTATCGCCGCCGCTAAAGCTGAGCGGACCTAAAACTATGGTCGGCCCAAAGTCAGCTGAGCCCTTTCCTGGTGCCTTGCCGCTTGAAGGCCTGGAAGTCCCCCGGGCGGCCTTAGAGCCCGAACGCCGGCGGGCGTTTGGTAGCGTCCCGCGTCTCTTGGGGGTCAACCTCGAGCTGACCCTACAATTAACCGCCGCCGACAAAGCCCACGCTACGGCTGAGAACTTACAAAGTGCGTTGTATGGTGCGGAGGGTCAATCAGTCAATGGTCTGGTATTGAACCCCGCGGAGTATTCGGCAATTCTGATACATGCGACCAGCTTTGAAGAGCGACTGGGCGCCCGCGCCGAGCGGGCTCACGCCCACAGTAACCCCATTCGCCGCGCCGAAGCTAAAATTGATGCGCCCCTGCACGCCTACCGCGACCGCGGCGGCTTGCTCGACAAGCATATCGGGGTAGTCGCCGGGCTGTCGACGGAAGTGGCCAAACTGGCCGAACTCGCCAAGTACATTCGGGTGCCGGGCTATGCCCTCACCACCGAGGCCAAGATGCGCCTGCTGACGACCTATGCCTGGGAACATAGTTTTGATAACCTACTACGAGTTGCGGCTAATCAGCAACATTGGACGCTACGCGAGCGGCACGGTGCCACTGAGGCCATGGCGGCCCGTCTTTTCAGCGGCCCGCAAACAGAGCGGGTCGGTTATTGGGGTGAGATCACCGGCTTGGCGCGGACTTACGCCAGCCAGAAGCGAGCCTTGTTTACGCAACGCCAGCACCAAGTTGAAACCCGCATAATGCTGTTAAACCAGCAGAGAGATGCCTTTGACGCTACCCACGGCATTACCAGAATTACCTAAGCCATTCTTCGTACTGGCGCCAATGGACGACGTCACCGACACGGTGTTCCGTCAGATCGTGGCCGAATGCGCCGCGCCCGACCTCTACTTTACGGAGTTTGTGAACGTCGACGGTTTGCAGAGCCCGGGCCGGCCTAAGCTACTCAAGCGCCTGCAGTTTACGCCCACTGAGCAGCCGCTTATCGCCCAGATTTGGGGTAAAACCCCAGACAATTTTTATAAAACCGCCCGCGAACTGGTGGCGATGGGCTTTGCTGGTATCGACATCAATATGGGCTGCCCCGACAAAACCGTCGTCAAGAACGGCAGCGGCGCGGCCCTCATCAATGACCGGGCGCTGGCCATCGAAATTATCAAAGCCACCCAGGCTGGGGCCGCCGGCCAGCTCCCCGTCAGTGTTAAGACCCGTCTCGGCTTTACTGAAATTGATTATTCCTGGCACCAGCTCCTGCTTGAGCAGCAGCTGTTCATGCTGGCGGTGCATGGTCGCACCCGCTCGCAGATGAGCAAAGTGCCGGCCGATTGGGAGGCCATTGCCCATATTCGCGGCCTGCGCGACCAAATCGCGCCGAGCACGCTGATTGTCGGCAACGGCGACGTACTGAGCCGCGCCCAAGGGCTGGCCCTGGCCACCAAGCACCAATTGGACGGCGTCATGATTGGCCGCGGCATCTTCCATGACCCATTTTTGTTTGCTGCTGCCAGCCCGTGGCAAGACTATCCCCGCGCCGCTCGGCTGGCGCTGTATCGCCGCCACGTCGAACTGTTTGCCGCGACTTGGCAAGATGGCGAGCGGGCTATCAACACCCTCAACAAGTTTTGCAAAGTCTACATTAACGGCTTTGACGGTGCCAAAGAACTGCGCGAGCAGCTAATGGCCGCTAGTAGCAGCCAAGAATTACTGACTATTCTCGACACGAATATTGCGCTTCAGCCAGTATCTTAAATCTAAAATTTGGTGAGAAAAATTAGGGTTTTCACTTCTCTAAAATAAAGGTTAAGCCTATATTTCACTGAGCTTTTTGGCAAGTGGGCGTATAATCCCCTCTACATTAACTGGAGGAACTATATGAATATACCAAACATAATTTCGCGACTCGCGGCAGGGGTTTCAAGCGGTGTCCTCGTGGCACTCGCGCTACCATTATCAACATTCGCCGCTCCAACTCCGTCGACCGTGTATGACGCAACTCCATCACCATTGCCGCCAAACGTAGCGAGCTGGGGTTTTGAGGCTACCTCAACATCAGAATTTGGCGATCATGTTACGCTCGGCGGCACCAATCGCACTCTTAACTCTGTAACTGTAACCATGAGCGACTGGGCGCTATACTCTGAGTACTCCAGTAACCCAGCTTACGTAGGCAATAATCAGTCCTGGAGCCACCCTATTACTCTTAATGTCTACAGTAATCATCTTGCTCTGAATGGTGTACCGGATACTTTACTTGCCACAAAGACGGCCACAATATCGATTCCTTGGCGTCCGGCGGCCGATACGACCTGCACAGTAGGCACGGCATGGCGGGCTCCCGACAACAACTGCTACAACGGAATAGCGTTCAACGCGAATTTTGACTTTAGCGGTAGCACCGTAACATTGCCTTCCGAAGTGATTATCGGAGTTGCATACAACACTGCTGATTACGGTGTAGCCCCGTTACAAGTCGCCGGTCCATATAATTCCTTGAATGTTGGGATACCCACAAATCAAATTGTTTCATTCGGAACTGATAACGGTACCGATAAAGTATTTATGAACACGTCATTCGCAGGCTTCTATACAGATGGCGGTAGCGGCGGTACTGGGACCTTCCGTGAGGATACCAACTGGACGCCAAATGGAACGGTAGCGTTTAAAATTGACGCCACGGCACCATTAGTCGGTCCTGCCACCAACAAAGACCAGTGTAAAAACGATAATTGGAAGAAGTTCAACAACCCAAGCTACAAGAACCAGGGCCAATGTGTCAGCTCGGTAGTTAGTCAAAAGGATACTGCTACTAACAAACTACAGTTCTAACTAACATAAACAAATAGAAATGGACCAGGGCTTCGGCTCTGGTCTTTTTAGTTCATTGCTTAGGCTTGGACGAAGCAAGTGCGGCAGCGGGCCTGGTATTCGTAGGTGCCGTCTTCAGGAACCACGGCGGGCATGCCATCGAGCACCAGGGCACCATCGTGCAGAATTTGGCTGTACTGGGCTTCGTAGCGGCTGCAAACATCGCAGACAGCCAGTTTCATGACGAGTGTGTCGGGCTTTAGCTCCAGTAGCCGGCGCACCGTCGGTTGCAGCCGGCCGCGGTAGTCGAGATCGAGCCCACTAACTACGACTTCTTTACCAGCTTTGATGCTTTCGCTCAGAAACTGTACATCAGCAGCGTTGAACATGTGGATTTCGTCGATCCCAATCACGTCAAACTCGCTATCTATCTCCCGGAGAGACTTCAGGGACTGGCAGGCGGTACTGACGCCGAGCCGGGAACTGATGCCGCTGTCGCGGACATTCTTTTCGGGCTGGACGTAGAGTACTTTGTGTTTGGCGAATTCGTGCGGGGCCACGCGGGCAATCAGCTCGAGTGATTTGCCACTCTTCATCGGCCCGATTATCAGTGTAAATGCCATGTCGGTACGCCTCTTGTCTCGCGGTATTAGTGGTTGGAATGTGATTATTCCGGTTCATAGGTAGTATAGCGCACAGCGGATGAGAATGGGCTCGAGTCTACGGCCCGCAATAAACTTGTTTCGTTTTTTTGAGCGGTTCATTCGCTGGCCGACGGTACGAGCCGTACGGCTACCGGGGTACAAACCCAGAGCCGGGGGCTACTTGTCTTCGCGCCGGAATTTGTTTTGTTCATGCCAGTACACCTGCATGGCTTCCTGTAGGGTGCCAGCCAGTTGCGAGTTCATGTGCTCGAAATCTTTTAGCGGGGTTATGTCTTTTGTTTGGACGACGAGCATAGTTGTTAATGGGTAGAATTTTGTTTTAAACCACTGCCGCCGGCGGGGATAGTACTCCTCGATCTCTTTAGTCGTCTGAGTTCGCATCGCTTCATGAGCAGCATTCTTGAACTCAGATTTTGCTAAGTCGGGGAGCACTTTCCAAATGTTTTTACCTAATACTTCAGGCTTACTCCGTTGCAAAGTCTCCCATCCCGCTGCATTAACATATTGGCAACGCCAAGCTTGATCAAAAATTGCGATTGAGTCCTCGAGCACCTCCAGAGCGTGGAGCGCGACTACTTCACTAAAGTCGACTCTTAGCTTCTGGGCGGCCACGTCTTTCCCGATACTGTCTAACTCAAAGGTATCAAAATCTAGGATCACATGCATAGTGCCGTCGTCGGATAATACCTGGGCAATCGAGGCGATCACTGGAAAGCGCGAGTTATCTTTACTGAGAACAGAAATTGACAGCAATGTAGCCCTGCCAAATTTGCCCTCCCGATCTTTGATAAGCTTGGTAATCGCTCGATTCAAGTTTTGTTTATGGCTCGGCGCGACAAGGGCAGACAGCGGGCTACCCAAGAGCTCGGATTCGCTCACCCCAAAAAACTCGCAAGTTGTATCGTTGGCGTACTGAATCACACCGCGTTCGTCGACAATCAGGATCGGCCTCGGATACACGGCAATAACGAGAGCCAGACTTTGGGAATATTTTTTTAAACTCGCCACTACTCAACTGGCCGTAGCTGCGACGCCGAACCGAGCAGGCCCAATCGGCCTACCAAATATGTTTGCCACCTAGATATAGTCGTCATAACAGCCATTTTAGGAAGGTTACACTGGAGTGTCAATGACCATTCTTACCTGTATTATTGGCGCATCGCCGCTCGTAGTCCGGCGAAGCCAATCCTCTGTCAACTTTCTTAAGGTCGATAAATTTAGCAGTCAGAAGAACACGCAACAGACAGACTGGTATATAGTGAATCTAGCGACTTGGATGAAACAAAATTTCGTGGTGGGGGCGGTTGGACTTGAACCAACGACCAATCAGTTATGAGCCGACTGCTCTAACCAGCTGAGCTACGCCCCCTTCGTCGAGGCCGACGCGCCAATCTTGTTTTGCCTGGCGGCAAAAGCTGCGATCTAGCGCTATGCCTCTCCTCTCAAAATTGCAAACGTGCCGTTTGCAATTTTGGGGTAGCTGCTACGCGCACGCGTAGTGCTAACAGAGGAGAGTATATAGCTTTGGGGCGGGAAAACCAAGCGGAGCGGCTATTTTACACTCAGGGAAGGGTACAATTGTAAGAGTATCGCCCCGCAGATTTGGGCGAGAGCCATGTGTTATATACTGTATAAGAAGAATTATTATGAAAACAAAGATGCAACACTACGAGCAGCAACTTTTGCACTACGCGTTAAGCCTGCGCGATCCGAGCAAGGCCGGGCAATTGGCCTTTGTGATTATTGTGCTGCTGATTAGTTGGAGCGGCGTCAAGACAATCCAGACGAATTATGCGCTGCAGCAGCAAATAGCCGCCCTCCAGCAGCAAAACAGCCTCAAGCAGCTGCAGGATAACAACCAGAAGCTCAGCAATGAATACTATAATAGCGATCAGTATTTGGAGCTGGCCGCCCGCGAAAATTTTGGGCTGGCCGCCCCTGGCGAAAAGGAGCTGATCGTGCCCCGGAGCGTCGCCCTAGCCAACACGTCGAATATACCGGTGACTACCGCTAGTAACGCAGCAATTGTCAAAGTGCCAGCTTACCAAAACAACTTTCAGGCGTGGGTGAACTTCTTTTTGCACCGCCAGAGTGGTAGCTAGTAGTTAGGGATTAGTAGTTGGTAGTTGGGGCGTGTTATTGCACGGGGCTCGGGGAGCGGCCCCTAACTACTATCTACCAATCCCCAACTACCAACCTTAATTGACATTTCTACCTCTGTTTGTTACAATCAATTAGTCTTAAAAAGCAGCTCACCATTATCGCGGGGTGGAGCAGCGGCAGCTCGCGTGGCTCATAACCACGAGGTCACAGGTTCGAGTCCTGTCCCCGCAACCAAAATAAAGCACTCACCGAAAGGTGGGTGTTTTATTTTAGTTCCGAGCTAGACGCGAAGCTGGGACTAGAGATTTTCGCAAGAAAATATCGTAGTCACCGGTTCGGCGTAGCAAAAGCCCGCGCAGGAATATATTCCGAGCAGGCTTTTGCGGAGGAGTGCAGCGATCCTGCCCCCCAACCATAAGCATTATTATCTTCGTTACATCAACAGAGGTTTTTGTTTACCTAGAACTGGCTAAGAAGTTAATTGCGTCCAGTCCTGCTAGGTATGAATCTTAACAGGTTAATGTACTTTGTAGCGAGTATAGTATGTTACTGATGAGTAACTTACCCACGGATAAAATAATTAGCTGCTTCTATGGTTCTACAGAAGATTGCGTAAAGGTAATCAATCCGGCAGGCATGCTCATGTGTCAGGCTCCCCATATAATCAACACACAGTCTAAACCGGTTGGCCTGTAATCTGTTAGCATACTAAGCACAGGGCGTCAGCCCTGTGCATGAAAGGACTACGTGTATTTACCATGCCCAAAGGAAAACCAATTGACCCTCAGCTCAAAGCTGAGATTGTAACCAAAATACGTAATGAGGGCATGAGCGTGAGCGTAGCGAGCGCTCAATACGGCATCAACAGCAAAAGCATCTACTACTGGCTGCGTGAGGGGGTTGTAGATGGTAATCGCAACCTCATCCTAGAAAACAACAAGCTCAAGAAGGAGTTAGAGATTGCCTACCGCATCATTGGTAGGTTTACGGCCGAGTCTCAGCGCCCAAAAGGCTAGCCATCCTGGAAGAAGTCGAGCCAGGGTGGCGCGACAAGTTTGCCCGAACCTTGCAAGTCAGTAGGACGAGCTACTACCGAACTTCGAGCAAGCAAAACAGCGAAGATGCGAAGGCCGTTGCTACATTGCTCTCTGCCCACACTGAGCATCCGTTCTACGGCGTTCGTCGGCTCGCCATCCACCTTGGCTGGGGTCAGAAGAAAGCTAGGCGTATTCGAATACTGGCTGGCATTACCATTGCTGTTCCTGGCAAGAAACGGCGAAGCTCCTCTGCACCAGCAGAGATAGCTGCCGCACCAAATACCCTGAAGCGCTTTGCGGTATTCCGGGACGAAACTAAGCCTCAGAACGGGCAAAGCTACCGGCACATGACAAGTGCTGGGGCTTGGGTACAAGACTTCACCCATCTGCGCTTTTGTGGTGAGGAACATTACTTGGCAGTAGTACTGGATCTCGAAACCAGGCAAGTGGTTGGTTGGCGACTCGGCACCAGGCACAGTAGCGAGCTAACGCTCGCCGCCGTCCTGGATGCCCTTAGCAAGTACCCAGCGCCTGCTATTCTGCACTCTGACCAAGGCTCTGAGTATCTCAGCTACAAACACCAGGAGCTGTGTCAGCGTATGGAGATAACACTGAGTTGTAGTAAGCGAGCCAGCCCGTGGCAGAACGGTTTCATGGAACGGTTCTTCTGTGGTTTCAAGCTAGAGCTCGGCAACGTAAACAGGCACAGAGATTTGGCACGGTTTCATGAGGCTGTAGCAATGGCCATCTTCTATTACAATACCGAGCGAATCCACACGGCATTAAAGATGAGTCCAGCAGCTTACGCTGCTCGGCTCAAGGAGCAAAGCCAAGTTCCTAAAAGTTTAGAACGAGTGTTGCAGAAAGCGGGAGCTTGACAGACATGAGTCGGTTCTAATTCGACTGTACCTTGGCAACCATTTCTATGTAACGGGATAAATATTAGAAGGCTACTAGGCCTTGTTTAAGTGGCTGTATCTAGTTTATAGCTGTAATAATATTTACTACCCTAACACAACGCTTACTATAGACTAATATTATTACTAAAAGTTTGGGGATTACAGTGTTACTCATCATAGCCGGTATATTGGTTCTTTCATGCATTACCGGCCTGCCAGTTCACATCGGTGGCACGCTAATACACGCGGTTTTAGCCACAGCAGGAAGCATTAATATTGTACATTTCTCTCAAAACGCAAACATGTCTAGCGGTATATGAAGATACAAAACGACCAAACTGGGCGGGTTTATTTAAAAGTCTTTTGGCTTGCAAGTATTATTATTAGTTTGTTATTAACGCTGATATTAAATCTTATTTTTAATCATTAAGAGTATACAAATGAAAGTTTCAAAGGCTGCCCGCAATCGTACGAATGCTTTCAGTAGCATCTCGATCATTTTTAACCCGAACAGTACTGGCAATGGGAAGGCGATGGCTAAAGATCTTAAGTCAGGTCTCCGTAAACGCTATCCAGACCAAAACGTAAGACTTATTCCAACATTACACGCGGGGCATGCGGAGGAGCTAGCTTATAAACTTGCTAAGGCAAGTCAGCGGCCATTAATTATTTCTGCCAGCGGAGATGGCGGCTACCATGAGGTAATAAACGGTATAGTCCGAGCTAATAATGAAGGGTCAGGTGGGGTTGCTGGACTGCTTCCTGCAGGAAATGCCAATGACCATTACCATGATGTACACAAAGGCGACATTGGTGAAGCGATTAGTACATACAAAACTAAGAAGATTGACTTACTTGAATTAAACACAAGGGTAGGAGGTAAGGAATTCAAACGCTATGCCCATTCGTATATTGGTTTCGGTCTTACTCCTAAAGTAGGCCAGGAGCTGAATAAGATTGAACTCAATTGGTTCAATGAACTTATAATAGCGGCAAAGGCATTGTTTGTACTGCGGCCAGTTAAAATTATGGTTAATGGCAGGCAGCGAAGCTATCATAGCGTAATATTCAGCAATGTAAGCATCATGTCTAAGGTTTTAAACTTATCGCCTACAGCATCGAATACAGATGGTTTATTTGAGCTCACAATTTTCAAACGACGTCATAAAATAAAGCTTTTACTCAAATTGCTGAGCGCTTCAACTGCCGGATTGGAGAATGCTCAGTCATTAAAAGAATTTCATTTTCGTAGCATCAAGCAGATTTTAGTGCAGTTAGATGGTGAGATATCTACGATTGATGCGAATTCGAAAGTAAGTATCAAAGTAGCGCCTAAAGTTCTGGAATGTATCGTCTAGCCTATAGTTGTGACTCTGACGACTTGAGAAATTGGTTCCATCTTAATGGTTCCATACTAATGAGACTTCAATTTGATTGTACGTACGCAACCAAGAAAAAAGCCTCAGCTAGTCTGGGACTCTTTTCTTGGTTCTGAGATCGGGCTAACAGAACGGGCGCTGTCCTGTCCCCGCAACTAATTCACGAGTGGCGAGTAACTTACGATTCGTCTGATACTTGACTAAAAGCCCGTAAAGTGATTAAATAGTACGAATGAAACCCTATTTAAATCTGGCTGAAGCAGAGCAGGTAATGGCCGCAAACATTGGCCTGCCGTACCCAAGTTACGATACGAGCGTGGAGGGTTATCCGCTGATTCCGCCGACCTATATGCAATCACGTGGAGTCATACTTGACACGGTTTCGCCAGACAGGCTAATTCTTGAAGCGATGCCACTCCTCGGCAATGAGCCGAAACACGTGTTGGATGCGGGCTGCGGTAGGGGTAAAAACGCCCTGTACCTGGCAATGCACGGTCACGTGGTAGTGGCGATGGACTCGGACGAGATTGCACTCGATTGGGCGCGGGAGCGTGCCCGTGACCTCGGCATACCAAACAAGAACTTCATACCGCGGATTGGGAACGTCAGAGATTTAAGCGCAGCGGATAAGTACCAGGCTGTTATTGCCACCATGGTACTGCACTATTTTGCCGAAACTGACGTGAGACCGGTCGTGAAAGCCTTGCATGCAGCAACAACTTCCGACGGGATGAATGTGGTTAGTGCCTACACTGAGGATAATCCTGAAGAGGAAAAGACTAGGCGACAGCTTCAATACCTGTTCAAGCTAGGAGAGTTAGCCAGTTTATATGCCAACGACGGTTGGGCGCTGCTGCGAAATCAAGAAGGGGCTACGAACAACAGCCTCAGCCGCCTTGGCTATGCCCCGGGCAAAGAGTTACTGATACCCAGTATTGCCGAAGTCATCGCCAAAAAAGCTGGGCCACAATTAAAGAGTTACATGAACGCTAATCGTGAAATTGTATATTCTGCGTAGCTAGGGCTACTGCTCAGCCGGTCAATCTTCGCCCTGTAACGTAAGTCACTGACAAACGCTGCCGAGAGGCTACAGTTATCAATATGGCTACTAGCAAATCAATCAACTCAAACATGAACGGCCAGGTAATTCTTAGCAAACTACTGGCGGAGATCTTGGTGGTAGTGGCGTTGGGTCTCGCCGTGGCAGGAACATATTACTGGCAGCAACGCAGAATTGATAAGCTTGATGAACAAGTAAAGATAGTAACTATCCAGTTGAAGGCCGCCACTAAGCAAGCGTCACCAACAAATATACTGCCGTCGCGAACGGGTGACAGCTTTACCTCAAATAAGGGAATACTGATTAAACTATTTTCACCACAGAGTAATACAGGACTGGTTAGCCCGGTCGCGGTCGTGGGGGAGGTGCCCGGTAGCTGGTCGTTTGAAGCTAGTTTCCCAGTTCAGCTTAAAGACAGCACCGGTAAAATTATTGCCCAGGTGCCAGCCCAATTGCTAGGCGATTGGCAAACGAACGCACTGGTCCCGTTCTCGGTTAAGCTGACGTTTCCGCCAACCGCAAGCCCAACAGGTAGCTTAGTCTTGCTCAAGGATAACCCCAGTGGACTCGCTAGGAATGATGACCAAGTCGTTATCCCCATCAAGTTCTGACTGGCCAACCCCGTAACGGCCAGCTTGCCTGAGGCTATTTTTTCGACAGAATTACCTCAGTAGTGACCAGTAATTAGTGAGCGTAACGATAAATATCGACATATTGGTTACGCCCAGAAAGGCTTCAAGAACATACATAATGTGGTAGCCGAGACCCACGGTATCAAGCAGACTGGTAGCGGCTCCGAAAGTGAAGAACCCGCCGGCGCTCACCAGGAACCCGACGGCACCAAACCGGGCAATAAAGATGGCCGTGAAGAGCGCGAAGATGAATGCGGCGCTCAGTAATACGCGTACCGGCCGTATGCCGTAGCCATTGGTGTATTCCAGGAAGAAGCGGGTCAGCTTATGTAACCGGGATTGGGTGTTATGGCGAGTGTATGCCTGTTTTTCCATAAACATGTATTGCCGAGACTTGGTGCCTGCGTGCCCAGCTTCATACGCTTCATGGACACCCTGGTAGAAGCTTGAGAGATATCTATTGTCGAATTTCTTGGCCGATTCGTGCAGATAACTGAAGCGATGCGAGGCTTGTCGAATGTTGGCAATGGTTGTGCGTTCATCAAATTCGCAATCAGTAAAAATGTCGGTTTCGAAAAAGCAGTTTTGAAACGTAACGTTTTTAAAGGAGCAATTGCTAAAGGTGTCACGGTCGAGGAAATTGCAGTTTTCAAATGTGCAATCTTCGAGCGTGGCACAGAAAAAGGTGGCCCGCACAAATGAGCAATCCTCAAAATGAGTGCGGACTAAATCTACGAAATTGCAAAAGGTACTCTCGAAGGCAGCCCGGGTAATTCTAGATTCGCGCAGCCGAGAATAGTTTAGCGTGGCCCCTCGGAATAGTTCGTTTTCTGGGCGATCAATTTTGAAGTTTACGAAGTGCAGCCCGCGCAGGTCATAGCTGCCATCAAAAAAGTTTTTAGGGCCAGACTGTAACAGTTGCCGTACCGCCGCTGCCTTGCCAAGGGTAATGGCCGGGAGCAAAGCTTCCTTAAGCGCTTGTCCTTCCTCGGTGTTCCAACGGTCACGGAAGTGTCGACGCCGCTTGCTAATTGAGACATAATCTCCCAGGCGGGTATGGGGGGCGTACATACTGCTACTATGCTACGAAGTAGCCCGAAGTGCAACGGATCATAACAAATGCGATGAATAGCCAGGCCTCAGGCCAACTAGGGGGTTGCCGCTGTATCAGCCATTTGCGGCAGGTTCGTACCAAGACTACCAAAAGCAGTTTGACCGCTGTCTTTTTGCCGGGGTTTATCATAATATAAGGGCACATGGATAACCCCGAACCCAAACACACGACCCAAATAAACACCCAAACACACAACAGCGTCACCTGGCTCGACGTCCAAAGCCCCGATACTGACGTCTTTGAGCGCCTCGAGCGTGACTATCATTTACACCCGGTTCACTTGACCGAGAGTGTTCAAAAAGTCCAGCATACGCAGGTCGAGCGGGAAGCGGGCTACTTGTTTCTGATACTAAACTTTCCGGTCTTTGATCCGCAAACTGATAAAGTCCTGCTCGGACAGGTCGGCGTGTTTTTAGGGAAAGACTATCTGATCACAATTCGTAATGCCAGCAGCCCCGTTATCGAGGAGCTGTATGCGCAGTGCGCCCAGACTTCGGGTGCTGCGCCAGCCTATTTCAAGCGGGGATCGGCCCATTTGCTGTACACGCTGATTAGCCAACTACTCGACAATATTTCGGACATGACCGACATCGTCGTCGCCGAGTTAGATGAAATCGAAGATTTGGTGTTCGACAACAATGCCTCTGATGCCCAAAAAATAGGTCGAGTCAGGCAAAAGATTGTCCGGCTGCGGCGGGTGATTGGCCCGCAAAAAAATGTGCTGCGCGACTTAGCCGACCAAATCGACTCATTTACTGGCCAAAGCATGGCCAAGTATCACTCGAATAATATGAAGACGGTCTACCGGCTCTGGGAAGAGATCGAGGAAGCCAAAGAAACCGTCGAGATTTATAAGGACGCCGATTTTACGACTAGCACCGAGCGCACCAATGGCATACTGGCGATTTTGACAATCATTTTCACGTTTACTATTCCGATAACCGTCGTTGGTACACTGTACGGCATGAACGTGCCGCTGCCGGGTGGTATTCAGACTGGCGCCTGGACGTTCTTCGGTCCCTACACTACATTTGGGATTCTCGTGACGCTATCCTTGCTTATGGCGCTGGGGATGTATCGGTACTTTAGGCTCAAACGCTGGCTCTAATGCACCACCCCAGCTAGCGTGTCAGATTCAGATTATAAATTATCAGACGGCGCGCTGCCCGAACCGGAGCTATCTTTGTTGCTCCCCGAGCCGCTATATCTAATCGCGCGTCGCTAGACTTTGCCACTGCCGAGATCATCGAGCAGCCTAAGTAGCTCTTTATCGCCGATTTGATTCAGGTCGATGTGCTCCTTGTGGGCGATAATCATGCCTTGCAGCAGGTGCTGAATCATTATGGCATTTCGGCGGCTGACGTACTTTATCGTTTGGGTATTATTTATGAAGTGCTCTGATGAAATGGTCAGAGCGCCAAAAAACGGGCCAACATTAGCCTGGATGTTGGTAACATCGGCCAATTGGACGCATACAGTCTGCTCAATGTTAAAGAATGAGCGGTGGACGACGGTCAATTTCTGGCGGTCAATCGTCAGCGTGTCGGGGAAAAGGTCGAACGGGAAAATGGCACTGGCTTTGGCGAGCGTAGGGTGCGACATTTCGACAATGCCTCGTAGCTGATCGAGCCCGCTTTCGCCCGCGACAGTGGCGGTTTGATTTGGTACAGTCGCTTGGCTGGCTGGCAGGTGTTTTAATGGGGAGCGACGCCCACCGGCAACGGGACGGTTGGGGCGAATTTGGAGCCCATCGAGCGAACTAACGAGCCGCATCGCGTATTTACCAATCGTGGTGGATAGACGGGACGGTTGCATAATTTCTCCTCACTATTACAGGGTGCGGGCGGACTAATTTTTCGAGCACGCCTGCGCAGCATGTTTATATGGATAAGTCACTCCCTCATAGTAGCGCATCTAGCAAGCTGAGACTATGAGATAGCGCACTCATGCGTGTTAGCGCGCCAGCGGCTCAAGGCCCGAGAGTAGACTGAAAGTCAGGCAACGCTTCACAGTAACTTTTGAAAGTCACCTTTACCAGGCTCTTAGCGGGGAACCGAATCGATCTCTTCGATGACGACCAACTGAGCGCCCCCGGTTTCGAAGGAGTCTTTAAAGCGGTTGGAACGGGCGAACAGCCGCACCGCCCCAAACAAGATCAGCCCGTAGACGGCCACGGCCAGGTAACCGGTGCGTACGTTGCTGGACCGACTGATCAGCCCGAAACTCAAGTAGCCAATAATCAAGATGCCATCATTCATCATCCCGAGGCTTGAGATAGTTGTGGCCCGAATGCTGCTCGGCAGTGAGTGGTGCAAGGCCGAGTTGTTGGCGATATAAAAAATATTACGAACCAGTACTAAGCTTAAGAATAGGGTTGAGCTTAGATAGCGGTAGCTGGCCGGTAGCGCAAACGTCAGAATGAACAGTGACATCATTGCGACGACAGTAAAGCGGGCGGAAATCCGGCCAAACCGGTGCCCAATCAGGTTGCCGATTGATTGGGCGAGGCCGCTGAACGCATTAAATAAACCGATAACAAAAATGCTAAAGCCGAGTTCGATAAAAAAGAGTTGGCCGAATTCATTAGTGGTCCAAGCCACCAGGGCGATCAGCAGGTAAGTGGAAGCAATCGAAAACGTCCGCGGTGAGCTTTTGAGGAACCTAAATCCCTGAGAGATCATAGCCCGTGACGTGTTGTTCTCGGTGAGCTTGGCGCGGTGTGGTTCGTGTAGCGTCAGTACCAGCAGGAGGTTGAGAATATTGGGGATAATCGTCAAAAAATAGGCCGTCCGCAGGCCAAACTTACTGCCAGCCCATGCCCCTAAAATCGAGGATACAAAGATAGCCAGCCAAAACGCACTGCTGCTGAGTCCGGAGTAGCGGGCGTAGGCCTGTTCATTGGATTCCTCCTGTAGCGTATCGTACAGAATCGATTCGTAGGCGCCATTTTGGGTGGTGTAGAAGATGCCCCACAGCACGGTCGCCAGCAGGTATTGCCAATACGAGTGCGATAGACCGCCGACTATTGAGCTCAACAGCAGCGCCAGGGTCGCCAGCAGGATCGCGTACTTTCGGCCGTATTTGTCGGCCAGTATACCAGTCGGAACGTTGAGTAGCGCCGAAGCTGTGATGTAGGTAACAGCCAGGATGCTGATACCAAGCGTCGATATGCCGATTGATTTTTCGAAGATCTTCTCGACGCCATACCAGCAAATAAACCCTGTCAGGGCGTGCGAAAGTATTATTCTGTTTACGCGCTGCGTCACTAGGGCAGTATAGCCGATGACCCTGCTTATTGACCGTGATCTCGAACCTAATGTTATCTACGGGTGGTAAACACTAGCGTGGCGCCAAAACGGCAGGTATACTGGAACGTAGATGAAGAAAGTCAGCAAAGCTCAGCAGGCCAAACGCCAAAAAATTGCTCAAAAACGGGCCGACTACACCAAGGCGCGCGGTTTGAAGCAAGCCGCTTTGAAGCTGTTGAAGCTGGCCGCCCCCAAGGCCGAATAGCCCTTGGGGCCGCCCGCCCCGCCATAATTAGTAGAAAGAAGTCGGGGGGCACTATAATACTGGCATATGAACAACCAGAATAATCTCACGACGACCTCCGGCAGTGGAGCCCAGGCGACAACTCAAAATCCACAAGTTGCGACGCCAGCCAGCCAAACGCAAAACTCACAAACAGTCCAGCCCGCTACAGCTGCAAACTTGCTCACTAGCACGAACGGCATCCAGCTCAATAACTCACCGGTACCGCTCGTTTCGCTCAATACTTCTACTGCAGTGGCTGCGCCGGTAATCACTCCCGCTGTGGTGAACCATGCCATTAACCCCGTGCTTGGTGGTCTGTCGATCCTGCTTTTTGTAATCGCTATCGGCCTGTTTGTCCTGACTTCGCGGACATCAAAAAAAACAACGATGTAGCACGATCCTGCTTGCGGGGACTAGTCCAGCCAGTTTATTATAGACATGAGATCAAACAAAACTAAAAGTAGTTAACAAACGTACATTGACAAATAATCAATTATATGTATAATACGTAGTGTTAGTGATCACAACAAAAACATAACAATAAAAATAAATCCCGCAAGGAGAACTAATTATATGAAAGCTAAAACTGGCATGGCCTTTGAATTCGCTGTAACATCGAATCAAGGCCTGCTGAAAATTGATCGTTGGCTCAAGCGGCTATAAAGCCACTCGCCCGATTGCAAAAAAGCCCGGTTAACCCCGGGCTTTTTGTTGGTTTGACCACGGGCTAGCCACATAGACTAGCGGCCAGCATCTTGCTATGATGACCTACATGATTACTCGTTTCAGAGCCTGGCAACGCGGGGTTCGGCTCTATATTGCCATTATGATTGGGCTACTGACTTTGGAAGTGGCCTGGTGGGCTCAGACGGCGTACGGCGGCTCAAGCCTCATGAGTATCCGGGTCACCCAGATCTATGCCTGGCTGGCACTCGGGCTCTTGGGTGTAACCATGCTAGTCGGCCCACTGTACAAAGTTTTTCCCCAGCTCTGTGGACGAGCGCTCATGCGTGACGCCCGGCGCATGAGTGGTATCGGCGCGGCCTGGTTTGCTGGGTGGCACGCGACCATCGCTTACTTTATTCTTTTCAAAGCGCCTAACCCGTTCCACTTGCCGGGGACCTACCAGTTAACATTTTCCATCGGGTTGCTGACACTCATCGTGCTCATGGCATTGGCGTTGACGTCGTTCGACAAGGCATTTCGGAGCATGGGGGCGTGGTGGTTTCGGCTCCATCGAATCGTCTACACGGCGGGTGCCTTGGGTTTGCTGCACGCCTTTATGATCGGCGACCACGCTACGGATTGGCCAGCGTTGATCATACTGAGCCTGTCGGCTCTCTTGATATTTGGCCTGCACGCGTTCATGTATGTCGTTCGCCCGCAGCGACCGTTACTGCGTAAGCTTCTGAGTATCGGCTTGAGCTTAATCGTACTGGTCGCGGTGTTTAGCTATGGCTACAGCCAAAGGCTGGGGCACAACCCAATCGATGACCCGGGGATCCATCACGAATGAATCGGCTAATGTGGCGCCTCGCGATCGGCCTATTGCTATTCCCGGTGCTACTGGCCTGGAGTAACGGTCACGCGGTGGCTCACGAGCTGGCGCAGGATAATGGCGTGAGCGTCGTGCTGCACGTCGAGCCTAACGATAGCCCGGTTGCGGCCAAGCCGACGAAGCTTACGTTTGAGTTATCTAATATCACTGGTGGTTTTGCCCTCAAAGATTACGTGGCGACAGTCAAACTGATAGTGAATAATCAAACGGTCCGCCGCTATGCCATCGAGCCAACCCCCGGGGCACCCAGTGTCGGTAACGCCACGGTTACATTCCCCGCCAGCGCAGTCTACGAGGTGGTACTGACGGGTGTGCCGAGCGCGGCGGGTGTGCCAAAGTTTATCATCAAGTATCCGCTGCGGGTGACTGGCCCGACGGCCGCCAGCCAGCGCGCCAGCGCCAGCCTACAAGCCATCCTTATCAGTGTCGCTAGCCTTGGCCTGCTCGCGCTGATCGCCACTAGCAATATCCGGGCTGGCCAAAAATATCGCCCAAAGAAAACATAAAACAAGATCAGCTGATGCTTTTCTCAGACTAACCTGGCATACTTACAATTAGGTAACAAGTAGGTAGCCATTAGCGGAGGCTTTATGACAGAAATATTACACGATACGCCAGCACCAAAACCGACTGGTGTGTTGCTGTTGGAAATGTTTGGGTTTAAAGATCAAATTGGTAGTGAAATTAGCGTGGTGGTCGGTGGTGTACCGACGACCATACAAGCCGAAAACTTTTTAGATGTTTGCGGCGAACACGCTGGTCCGGTAGTCGAAGCTTTGCTGGAGATGGACTGTGATGACCCGGATTACGCGGAGTCATTCGACGCGGTACGGGGGCTGACAGCGCATTACCTCGGCGTTGATTTAACACAAGACACCTAAATACTAAAATAGAATAACAATATGTCGCAGCACGCTGAGTCTCCCCAAAATTTTGTGCCTGAGCCATCGATTGGCCCGGAGCTAGCGGCTGTCACGTCAAATCAAAATCAGGTATCGAGTGCGGCCGGGGCAGCTGAAGCGGCGCCGCAAGCCGTCACCCACACTTTAGCAAACGGTGAGGTCAAGCAAGCGACTTCGGTGGAGCGCGCAATCGAAGGCGGCTGCACCTATCTCGGGGGCATGGCCACTGCACAAGCCGCAATGCTGTTTAAGCTCGAGGCAAAAGGCCAGGCCGCCCGAGCCGCCAAGCTCGAAGCCGTCAACAGCAGTCCAGACTCTACCGCCCCAGTTAAACCTAAAGCCGAAGCTGCCCATACAAAGACTGCCGAGACCAAACCAGCTACGGCCAAACGCCCCGACAGCGCCGTTCCCAGCCAATCTGAAGCTCCATTGCGGCCAGTGCCAGCCGAAAAGCCTCCGGCGGAGACCGCTCAGACAAGCCTGCGGACCGGCAACCTTGCCCGGGAGACGCTCCGTGATGAGGTTCGAGCCCCAGAACAGCCAATATTGGCCGAGGCTAGCCAAGCCGAATCGTTAGTCATGGCCAGTGGCAAGGCTACTAGCTCCGAGACAGCCCCAGCCACACTCAGGTCCGCTGCGGGGCCAAATGAGTCGCTCGTGCCCGTCGCGAAGCTGTTTGCTACGGTCGATATTGAGTTGAATTCTGCCAGTCCGCCAATCATAGCTGCAGAGGTAACCCCGGACCAACCACACGTGACGGCTGCCCTGCGAGGCGAATACGGGGCTGACCAGACGATAGGGGTAAGCGATGCCGACTCGATGGCGCCGGTATTGGAATTTGAAGCCGCGCCCTATTTGCAACAGCTCGAAACCTCGGTTCTGCTGGGTAGTGAACTTGGTGATGGCCCAGATGCTGAAGGGGCAACCTTGGATTACGCCGAAGATCCAACAGAGGGCTTGTTTGAGCTAGAAGTGGCGCGCGGCCAAGCTACTCAGCCGGCTCGGGCGGAGCTGCCATTGCTAGTAGTCAGTGGAATCCCTGCCGAACGCCTGCTGACAGGCGAAACGGTCGCCAGCCAGCCAGCCGCCCTGCTCGAAGCCGCTCTACCTCCGCTGCTGCAAGAAAAATTAGCGTTCATTATCGAATCAGCCGATGCCGAAGTAATCGCCAAGCTGGAGGGTATGCAGGAACTGATTGTCGACTCAATCAGACACATGCAGGAGCTGGCGCTGGGCGATCCCGAGCCAGCCCAAGTTGTGGCCATCGAGCAGCTGCTAGAAGGGCAGTGTCTAGCGCTGCTGCGCGAACTTCGGGTTGAAATTGACGAGCAAACTTTTAAGCGTTTTATCGCTCAGCTGCAAACCTCCATCCAGCCGGATATAACGGTAAGGGTTCGCCAGGCTGGGTTAGATGAAGGCATGCACGAGCACAAGCAGAACTTTGGCTCAATGGCACAAGATTTTTCACAAGCCGTGACCCAAAAACTGAGCTTTATGAAACTTGCCCGGTTCATGGTGCACGGCACGCTGGCGTAAAGCCGCTCCAGGTCCTCAGTAAGTCCGAATTAATGAGATGTGGCAACTTATTGGAGGGGCAAGTACAATACAAGTTATCAATGAGCGAAAAATACAAACGGCAGCTTGAACGGAATATCGGTAAATATTCATGGTACAAAGTATTTACCAAACGAGTTTACTTACCACTCATCGCAATCCAACTCGTTAATGTTGGTAGAGTGACAGTTGGTCAACTAGCATTTATAGCAATTGCCGCTTCAGTCGTACAGGTTTTACTAGATATACCGACGGGATTTGTTGCCGATAAGTGGGGGAATAGACGGGCAATTCTGACGGGTGCGTCGATAACGGCAGTGTCGCCGCTATTTTATATATTCATGCCGAGCTTTTTGGGCGGTCTACTGGCAGCCATACTGTTCTTTGGTGGATACGCATTTCAATCGGGAGCTATCGAGGCGTTTATGCATGACACGCTCGTTGCACTGGGCAAAGAACACGAATACGCTAAAGTTATGGGTCGAGCCCAAAGCTATGGTCTGATTGGTAACGTCGGGCTTATCGCGCTTATTCCGGCGACGTACAGTATTAACCATAACCTGCCTTTCTTGCTTGGGGCTATATCACTCATGATAATGTTGTGGCTGTCTAGTACATTTACATTTCCTGCTGCCCAACACCATAAAGTACGTAAGAACGTAATAGACGCCGCGAAACGCATAATTACTCCACAAAATATCGCCGTATTTATCTTTGCCGGAGCTATGGCTGGAGTAGCTAATCGTGGTGGTGAGTTCCGAGAGCTTTTGTACCAAAGTATCGACATTAAAGTCGCGCTATTCGGGCTATTATTAGCACTCGGCAGCATCGTTGGTGCAGTTATGGGTCGGTACGTGTATCTGCTGGATAAACTAAAACCGCTCACTTTTTACTTTCTTGACGTCACTTTTATGTCAGCCTGCCTGCTACTCGTGGGTATTTCAAAAAATCCGCTTTTGAGTATTTTAGGATTTACTCTATTCTCGGCGTATGGTCGCGTCCGGCTCATAGTGTTACAGGCGAAACTACTTCACGATATACAGCACTCCTACAAAGCAACACTCGTATCATCTTTGAATTTGTTTACAGTTGTTGGTGAAATCGGCGCAGTTACTTTATTAGCTAGACTAATTGGCTTCAAAAACTATACAACAGGCTACCTGCTATTTGGCGTAGCAGTTTTCGGAATTGGGATGACTCTTTGGTTCTTCATTTGGCTTGAGAATAATCGAAACGGGCAAATCTGAGAACTTAATCGTACATAAGGCAAATGGCAGGCAGGGACTGGATACGCTAGAATCAGCTTAAGCGAGAACTGAGTACGTGCCGGCACATAGTCTAGACGTTTAATCTAACCCCGAACTGGTAGCCTACGGGGCTAGGCCTGAACTATCGCAACTGCTTTACGGCGCATGACTAACATTATAGAAAATAGACCATTGCCTAGGACCCAAGTTATAAGCCAAAGCGATGATAAAATTGTATATTCCTTAACGGCAATTAACGCTAATGCTTAAAAGACTGCCTAAGTGTTACTTTTATTTGGTGGGCTGATCGTCAAGGAACCCACGCCTAGAGATCTAATCCTGTTCGGACATATCGAGTAGTATATTGTAAAGCTCAGGATCAGAGCGCCGCCAGTATTCAATGTCCCGGCCCAGTGCCGTTCGGCCCAATCTTTTGGGTGGACAGCCTTTTTTAGCGATCAGTTCAGCTATTGTAGGCACAATAAATTTTGTCCGACCGCGGGCTAGGGGGCGCTGATTGAGCCGTTCAACGTACGATACACTATGCCAGTCCTCTTCAGCGTACAACGACTGTAGTTCCTGGGGCTGGAATAGGTACTCTCTGCCTTGTAGTCTTTCCTCTTCAGGGTTGTTTGTGGTATATGCGCTCAGGAGATTCAGGCCGTTCGGCAGAGTTATTGACTTCATTTGCCTGACAATATTGCGGTTATCTTCTTTTTTAAAAAAGTGAAGCAGCATGCCTGCAATAATCACATCGTACTTCTCGGCTGTTGGCAGCTCCAGCGCGTTACCAGTCTTGACCACAAAATTGCGCGACGGTATCCCTAGTGACCGAGCAGTTTCGTGCGCCATGTCGAGAGCAGTAGCGTTAGTGTCCATCGCCGTAACTTCATAACCATTTGCGGCCAGAAATAAACTTTGGCTAGCTGTTCCGCATCCCAGATCTAGAACACGCGTTGTGGACCGGTCGGCCATTTTAAGTTCGTCGAGCGCCCGGACTATGAGGGGGGAAGGCCGGTCGATGCTAATAACATGGGGCTCGTCAGCTAATGTGTAGTCCGCTCTAAGGGGGAGGCTTGCATACGCAGTGAGCGAGTGATGATAATTCGGGTATTCTTGGAGCATCGTATTGCTAGCTTGCCAGGCCGCCTCACCCGAATCATAGTATGTCTTCATATTGATATAATGTTATAAATATGAAACAAAAGCAATACATGGTAGCGGCGACAAGACTAGCGCCCTGCGGGCTTTTCCACTGCGGCGTGTTATAGCTTCTCGCCAGGAAAACTTTTGATTTTTATAAGCAGGTTTTCTTAGGTTTAAGCATATATCTTCGCTAACCGCTCAGCTATCGAAGCTAGCTTCTGCGCGCGTCCTTGCTCCACGACCTTGTGATCTCCTGCATCTTTGCTAAAGCAAATCTGCCGGTCACAAGTTCGAATCTGTGCAACGACCAAGAAAAAATCTCACCTTACGGTGAGATCCTTTCTTGGTAGCGGCGACAAGACTTGAACTTGTGACCTCCGGCTTATGAGTCCGGCGCTCTAACCAGCTGAGCTACGCCGCCACGTCGAGTCCGGCGCGTCAATCTCGTTTTGCCTGACGGCAAAAGCTTCGATGCTACGCTTGGACTCTCCTTACAAAAACGCAAACCACTGGCGTGCTTCACCTTTTTGTTTAGCTACCCTAAAGTAGAGAGGCAGAGCTTAATATAGCATGGTTTGTATCTGTTGGCTAGGGTGCTGCGGTCGTGACCATTATAGACACAGGACTGGGCGTTAGTAGCTACGTACAGCGAGATAAGCCGCAGCCGTTAGGCCGATGGCGATAACGACGATACGTACGGTGTGGGATGAAACTTTGAGCGCCAGGGTGGCGCCAGCGTAGCCGCCAATCATATTGCCGGCCGCCATCGCGAGACCGTGGTGCCAGTCAATCAGGTGGGTCGAGAAGAGAATAGCGAGCGAGACGAGGGCAATCGTCGCCGACGCCAAATTCTTGAGTGCGTTCATTTTGTGCACGTCGTGCAAACTGGTGAACCCTAAAAACGCCAGCATGACAAAACCAAAACCAACCCCGAAGTAGCCGCCATAGATGCTGAGCGGTACGATGGCGAGGGCAATGAAGACGAGCGTTCGAATATTTTTGGTTCGGCGGCTCATGTGGCTATGTAAATGGAAGTGTAGTAGGGGTTGGAAGGCAAAGAGCACGACGGCAAACAGGATGAGACCGGGCACGATATTTTGAAAACTACTCGACGAGGTGTGGCGCAATATGAGCGCGCCGATTACCGCTCCCACGGCGCAGGGTACCAGCAGCCATAAATACTTCAGCGGAACTTTGCGTAGATATTTGCGATAGCCGTAGGCCGAAGTCAGCTGGCCGGGTAAGGAGATGAGGTTGGCCGTGATGTTAGCGTTGAGGGCGGGCATCCCTGTTGCCAGTAGAATCGGAAAGCCAATTAGCATGCCACCGCCGGCGATGGCGTTCATGCCGCCGACAATAATACCAGTTAAAAATAGGAGGACGTCTTTGAGCATATTTGGTTTCGTTTCGGTACCCCTACAATAGCATGAGAAGGTTTATGTGTGGTTAGCAGGGTGAATAATTTGGGATTGGCGAGGCGGAGGCTAGCCCAACCCGGCTCAAACAGCGGCTCAGGCAGGCTTTGAAAGTCGCACCAGGTTTGGGCCGGGCATTGGTGCGGGATTAGGCATTCGATTTGCTATTGATCCAGTCACTAAACTTGTGCCACACGCCGACGGTTCCCGCCAGGCCTGTCCCTCCGGCTGCGACGATTTCCGCCAGACTGCGCTTGCCGTCGAGTGACGTTACGGTGAGGTGTGAAAACTTGGATTCACCGCGGATTTCACGCAGCAGTTGGCAGATTGTATCGACGGCAAACGCGACCTGTTGGCTGCCGTCCTGGTAGACGACTTCTTGACGTAGAATAATCCGCCGATCGGTGAGGTCGCTGGTTAAGTGCAGGAAGTCAGCCGGTGTAAACCACTCATTCATGTATTTCATGTAAGGGCCGGGGAAGCCCCGCAAACCAGGAATAATCCAGGTATCGTCACTCACGACGAGAGGGGTTTGCAGGCTTTTGTAGGCGGCCGCCGCTTTGTGGCGGGCGATATCCTGTCCATTGTCGGCTTGGATCTCGAGTAATTCGAGGTTTGCTCGCGATAGGCTGACGCCAGCTTCAATACACACTTCGTGGGCGGCCTGGAACTTTAACGAATTTGACGTTACGAAGCGGAGCTTTGTCATTAGAGCAGCTTAATGACTTCGGCGTTTAAAAAGCGTTTCGTGTCGTGGAACGGTATCGCCGGATCGAGGCAGTGGCGGAGCGCTCGGCCGATGGCACCGTGGCTGACGACTAGAATCGTATCGTGGGGCAGGGTGTGCAAGTACGTTACACCGGCTTTGGCGCGCTGCACAATCAGTTCGGCCTTCTCGACGCCTTCGATGTGCTCCATCTTCATGTTGGGCTGGTAGGCGGTACCTTCGAGGGGGCCAAAGGCCCGCTCCATAAATAGGTCGCTAATAATAATTTTATTGACGGGATAGCCGATTTGCTCGGCGATGATTGTCGCTGTATCGAGAGCCCGTTTCATCGGTGAGCTGACGATACAATCGATGCTGAGACCCTTAGCATGTTCGCCGGCCAATTTTGCCTGCTGGACGCCTTCGCGGGCCAGCGGGGTTTCGGTGCGACCCGAAAATATGCCTTGCTTATTCATGATGCTGAGGCCATGGCGGACAAAATATAGATGCTGCATATCTTGTAAGTATACGAGACTAGGCCCAGGCTTGTATATGTACCTCAGTAAATACGCTGTTATTATAGGTATATGGAAATCGCGCTCCCGCCTGGTAACTACGTGGTAGCCGTCAGTGGCGGCGTTGATTCGGTCGTGTTATTGGACTTGTTGAGCCGCCAACCGGAGCTGCATCTAACGGTCGCCCACTTCGACCATGGCATCCGCTCTGAGTCTCAAGACGATCGATTGTTCGTACAGGCACTGGCCAAGGCCTACCGCTTGCCTTTCGTATACGAAACCGCTCAATTGGGGCCGGGCGCTAGCGAAGCGACGGCCCGCGTGGCCCGCTATACGTTTTTAGAAAGTGTTCGGCGGGCCAGCAACGCCAGGGCAATCGTGACTGCCCATCACCAAGATGATCTGCTCGAGACGGCAGTCTTGAATCTGCAACGCGGTACTGGCCGCAAGGGCTTAACTTCACTGCGGGACCGGCCGCTGCTCCACCGGCCGTTGCTCCAATATCCCAAACCAACCATTATCGCCTACGCCACGGCGCTAGGCCTTGAGTGGCACGAAGACGCCACCAATGTCGATCAGACCTATCGCCGAAATTATGTGCGCCACACGGTGTTACCCAAGCTCACCGCCGCCAGCCGGCAGTGGCTGATCGGGATTATTGCCAGACAGACGGTAATTAACGACGAACTAGACGAGTTGTTGACAAAATATCTACAGGCCCAACCCGGGCTGAGGGTGCTTGATCGGGCGGCTTTTGCCCAGTTACCGCTCAGTGTCGCCGGTGAGGTGATGGCTAGCTGGCTCCGTGCCAATGGGCTTCTTAACTTCGATAGAAAGACAATCGAACGGGCCACGCAAACCGCGCGGCAAGGCCGAAACGGCACTACCACCGAGCTGAAGGGTGGTAACCAGCTTATCATCGGTCGTGCTGAGCTGGCACTCAGACTCATTGAGCGCTAGGCAAAATTTTACTGTCACGCTATAATAATGCCTTATGGATAAGAAACCACTACGACCAAATCGGAAGCCAGGCAACGCCAATCGTAAGGGCATGAAAAATGCTGGTTTTATAGCCCTCATGGTGCTGTTTGCCCTGATTGTTTTTTCGGCGCTCAGCCAGTCGCCAAAACTCGAGAAGATTCCGTTTACGACCGCCGCCCAACAGTCTAACGCCGGCCAGTATCAGAACATTACCGTCACCGGCAATAAGCTGGATATCACCAAAAAAGGCCAATCCAAGCCAACCCTCCAGTCCTATCTTGAACCCAACGCAACTCTTAAGGACGCTGGCTTTAATCTATCAAAAGTCCAGGTGACTGGCACCCCGCAAACTAGTGGCAGTTCGACTTGGATCAACTTGGCCGGGACAATAATTCCCGTCGTGGTTATTGCCGGCGTACTGTACTTCATGCTGCGTAGCGCCCAAGGTCAGGGTAACCAAGCCTTGAGCTTCGGCAAGAGCAAAGCCCGCTTGTACGGCAATGAAAAAGACAAAGTCATGTTTACCGATATTGCTGGCTCCGAAGAGGCCAAGCAAGACCTGGCCGAAGTTGTTGAGTTTTTGAAGTTTCCCAAGAAGTTTGAAAACGTCGGGGCGCGCATCCCGAAGGGCGTCTTGCTAGTCGGCCCACCGGGAACTGGTAAAACAATGCTGTCGCGGGCGGTGGCCGGCGAAGCCAACGTACCGTTCTTTAGCATCTCGGGTTCGGAATTTGTTGAAATGTTTGTTGGTGTCGGTGCTTCCCGGGTGCGCGATCTGTTTGCTAAGGCCAAAAAGAACGCTCCCTGCATTATCTTTATCGATGAAATCGACGCCGTCGGCCGCCGCCGCGGTAGCGGTATGGGTGGCGGGCACGACGAACGCGAGCAGACGCTCAACCAGATATTGGTAGAAATGGACGGCTTCGAACAAGGCCAAAACGTCATCGTGCTAGCGGCGACGAACCGAGCCGACGTACTCGACCCGGCGCTGTTGCGCCCGGGCCGTTTCGACCGCCGCGTCAATATTGGCCTACCCGACCGCAAAGATCGCGAAGCTATCTTAAAGACTCACTTCACGAAAAAGCCTCTGGCTAAAACCGTCGACCTTGATTCTCTCGCTGCCAAGACCGCCGGATCATCAGGGGCCGACCTGGCCAACATCGCCAATGAGTCGGCAATCATCGCGGCCCGCAATGGCCACACCGAAATTTCCCAGCACGACGTCACCGAAGCCTTTGAGCGCGTTGCCATCGGCCCAGAACGCAAAAGTAAAATTATGACCGAAGCTGATAAAGATACGACGGCCTACCACGAAGCTGGCCATGCGCTGGTTGGTCACGTCCTGCCCGACAGCGATCCCGTCCACAAGGTGACGATCATTCCCCGCGGCGGTACTGGAGGTGTTACTTGGTTCATTCCACCCGAAGACCGCATGTACGTCTCGCTGATTCAGTTTAAGGATATGCTGGCGCGCGGCTTGGGCGGACGCATCGCCGAGGAAGTCGTATTGGGGATCGATCGGATTACGACCGGTGCTGGCTCTGATTTGCAGAACGCTGCTGAACTCGCTCGCGACATGGTCACCAACCAAGGTATGGGTAAAAAACTCCGCGATCAAGTCTTTAAAACCGATGACGGCATGATGATGGAACGCATGATGCACGAACGCATGTACTCCGACAGCACGGCCAAGCTAATCGATGAAGAAGTCGAAGCCCTCATCAATGAAGCGGCTGAGCGGGCTCGGGCGGTCATTAACGCCAATCGCGACAAGCTCAAAGACCTCAAAGACCGCTTACTTGAAAAAGAGACGGTTGATGCCGACGAAGTCGCCGAAGTCCTCAAGGGGGCTAAGATGCCCGCCGCTGCCGCCCTCTACTAGCTCAAGAGAAAATAGTTGGATAGTTGGCCGAGCGCATTGCTGAGCCGGTTGTGAGTCTGTGCAGTCATAAACTTGCGACTATTTCACTATCCAACTATCCAACTATCCGACTATCCAGACGCCAAGGGCTGCTTTATACTAAAGTGAAGCTAATAATGAAGAATACATGAACCCATCCGTCGCTACCCCTAAGAAAAAGCGTGCCAGCATTAGCAGCGTGGCGTTTTTGCTCGTCGGCACATCATTGGCTGGGCAGATCCTTGGGTTCCTTAGGACCAAACTCGTCAACGCCAACTTCCCGCCCATCGGCCCGCACAGCACCGATGCCTACTTTGCGGCTTTCAACATACCAGACTTCTTTTTCTTTACGCTGTCGGCCGGCGCGCTCGGGGTGGCCCTGATGCCCGTGCTATCAGACCGCATGCACAAAGGCGATCGCCGGGCTGTGTGGGAATTGGCTACCTCGCTGCTCAATTTCCTGGCAATCATTATGTGCGGGGTAGCGTTGATTATTATAGTATTCGCCCGGCCGTTGATTACGCACGTGGTCGCGCCACACATGCCGCCGGAGCAAATCGATACCGCCGTCAATATCATGAGGCTGCTGGCGTTTAACCCGCTGCTATTCACGATTTCCGGCATCATTACCAGTGTGCAGCAAACTATGGGCCGCTTCTTTGTTTATGCGATTGCCCCGCTGGTCTATAACCTGTCGATTATCGTCAGCATTTTTGTGTTCAAGCACAACATCGGACTGGTTGGTTTGGGGATTGGAGCCTTGATTGGTGCCATTCTGCAGTTGCTGGTAGTGATGCTCGGGGTAAGCAAGCTGAGTTTTCATTGGCGGCCCCACATTATGTGGCGGAGCAGTGATTTCAAGTCGGTACTGTTCAACTTGCCACCTCGATCACTCGATCAGGGTGTCGATCAGATTGGTGACATCGTGAACACCAACATCGCCAGTGGGCTTGGCGCTGGCAGCATCACCTACTATAACAATGCGTATATCCTGAGTACGGCGCCAATTCTGTTGATCGGCACAGCCATATCGACGGCGGCTTTTCCGCGACTCAACGCCCGTTTGAGCCAAGGCCGGCCCGATTTATTCCGGCGTGACTTCCTGAAGATTCTACGGGTGCTGATCTGGCTGAGTATGCCGGTCGTCGTCATCAGTTTCTTTAGCCGTGGTTATCTGTCGCGCCTTATTTACACGTCAGGGAACGAACAGATCGCCGTTATCTTTGGATTTATGACGCTGGCGATCTTTGCCCGTATTATCTACACCATTTTGTCGCGCTGGTTTTATTCCCAGAAAGATACGCGCACGCCGCTGATTGTGTCGCTGTTTACGATTGCGTTCAACGTCATTTTGTCGGTGGCGCTGACCCGGCCAGGCGGCTATGGTGTGGCTGGTTTGGCGCTGGCGCAGTCGATTGTCGCTTCGGCCGAAGTTATCACGCTGTTCACCATCATGGTAATCCGTGATCCGAAACTGTTCGATCCAGCCTTCTTGAGCGCCCTGGGGCGCATCATATCGGTGACGGGGTTCAGTGTGTTGGCGGGCTATATTATGATTCGCCTCTACCCGCTTGGCGCCCACGACCGCGGTATCTTTACGCTCGGCTCCAAGCTGGCATTCATCAGCCTGGTAGTCTTTGGCGTGCATGTGGCCGTCTCGGCGTTGTTTAGCCTCGAGGAAGTCAACCCGATCTTTGCTCGAGCCAAGAAACTATTTTACAAGCCACTCGATGTAGAAGTTTAAAGGCGCGTCGGTCCTAGGCGTTCAGCTCGAACTTTTCGACAATCGCGTAGCCATCACGTTGATCAGTCAACTTTTCGACCGTAGACGCAATGTGTCCCTCATGAACAATAAACCGATCGCGTCGCTCGTGGAACGCTTCGTACTGCGTAATCGACAGGGCAATATACTCTGCGCAATCAAGGTTTGAACACTCACAAATGAAATTAAGCGGGCTGCGCGTAGGGACGACTGGGCTAGCCCTATCGCTCCTGCCGTCACCTCTGTTATACTTGTAGCAAATAAGATAGCATTCAAGCCGGCATTGCAGGTAACCGGTGATAAGTTTACGGCCAGCCCGCCGGGAAGCGATATAATCACAAGACATGGAACAATCCAAAATTCGAAATTTCAGCATTATTGCGCACATCGATCACGGCAAATCGACGCTAGCCGACCGCTTGCTCGAGCTCACCGGCACGGTGCAGCTGCGCGATATGAAGGCCCAGTTGCTCGACCGGATGGATTTGGAACGTGAAAAAGGCATCACCATCAAGCTGGCGCCTGTTCGCATGGCGTACCAGGGCTACGAATTAAACCTGATTGATACGCCGGGTCATGTTGATTTTAGTTATGAAGTTTCGCGTAGTCTCGAGGCCTGTGAAGGTGCGTTGCTGATTGTTGATGCTAGCCAGGGTATTCAGGCGCAAACCCTGGCGAATGTCTACCTGGCCTTGGCCGCTGACCTCACCATCATTCCAGTACTCAATAAAATCGATTTGCCGGCGGCCGACGTTGCGGGCGTTGGGGCCGAAATCGTGAGCTTATTGGGCTGTAAGTTCGAAGATATTTTGCAAATTTCGGCCAAGACGGGCTTCGGCGTCGCTTCGGTACTCGAGCGGATTGTGCGCGACGTACCGCCGCCTCAGAGCTCGGCGCTGCCCGAAACCCGGGCGCTTATTTTCGACAGCTACTATGACGACTATCGCGGGGTTATTTTGTACGTGCGGGTGTTCGACGGCGCTATCAGCAAAGGTGCCCAGATTAAAATGTTCAATACCGGAGCGCCGGGTATCGCCCTCGAAATTGGTGCGCTCAAGCCCGATATGACGCCCGGAACGGGCTTGCAGGCCGGTGAAATTGGCTACATCGTTACTAACCTCAAGAGTACCCGCCAGGCCAAAGTCGGTGATACCGTTACGCTGGCTGCTAACCCCGCCAGCGTCGCTTTGCCCGGCTATAAAGATGTACAGCCGTTTGTATACGCCGGTTTTTTCCCGGTCAGCAATGAATATTACCAGGAGCTCAAAGATGCCATTGAAAAGCTCAGCTTGAGCGATTCGGCCCTGCAGTTTGCTCCCGAAAATTCGCCGGTGCTTGGGTTTGGCGTCCGGATTGGCTTTTTGGGGCTGCTGCACATGGACATTGTGCGCGAGCGGCTGGAGCGGGAGTATAACCTTGATCTAGTTATCACGAATCCGTCGACCGACTACCAGGTCAGCTTACTCGACGGCCAAGAGATTGATATCAAGAGTGCGGCCGACCTGCCCGATCCGGCCCAGATAAAAGAAATTCGTGAGCCGTGGATCAAGGGCGAAATCGTCGTCCCTCAGGAGTACGTCGGGCCGGTCATCCAGCTGATCGTCGGTACCCGTGGCTTGCAGACCAACTTGAGCTACGTCGAGCAGCGGGCACTCGTGAGTTTCGAGGCTCCGCTCGCCAACTTACTCACGGACTTTTATGATCAACTTAAGAGCATTACCAGCGGCTATGGCTCATTCAACTACGAACTCAATGCTTACCGGGCCGAAGATCTCGTTAAACTTGATTTCTATGTTGCCAATGAAATTGTTGATGCCTTGTCGGTTATGGTGCACCGCACAGAAGCCGACCGCCTGGGTCGAGACATCGTCGGCAAGCTCAAGGACGTCATCCCGCGCCAAAACTTTCAAGTCGCCTTGCAAGCCGCCATCGGCGGTAAGTTCATTGCCCGGGCCGATATATCGGCATATCGTAAAGACGTGACAACCGGTTTGTACGGCGGTGACGTGTCGCGTAAAAAGAAAGTCCTTGCCAAGCAGGCTAAAGGCAAGAAGCGTATGAAGCGCTTTGGCAAAGTCGAAATCCCGGCCGAAGCTTTCACAGTTATGCTGAAGCGTGATTAGACCCAAAGCCAACGGTGTCTTGAGCCGTTCAGACGGCGACGCCAATAAGTTTACGCCCTAGGTTATTTGCGGGGGCTGATTTACAATGAGCGCAAGGTGACCCCGAAACAAACATGATCAAAGCCAACAGTCAACACACCATCGCCGTCCTATCCCCGTCCATATTCAGCGGTATCGTCATGGCTGTCGGGGCGGTTGCCACGGTCTTTATTGCGTTTGAAGCCGCCTACGGGAGTACCGGCGCGTTGCAGCAGGGTTTGTTCGCCGCGCATAGTCTGTCGGCGCCAACTTACCACCAGATTACCGACTCTCTCGCCCAGAACGCGGCAGTGAGTAACGCACCGCTTTTTTTGTTGTGGGCGGCCGTCGGCTTAATTATCTATCTGTTTGCGGTCAATATTGTCGCCGCTCTGGGAAACGGCGTCCAGATGGAGGAGCAGCTAAGTTATGTAAACTCACAGCGCACTAAGCTCATTCGCTATGAAATTGGTATCATGCTCATCCGGGTCGGTGTGCTGCTAGTTTGGCTACTGTATCTGCAATTGTTTGTCCGGTTACTATTGCCATACGCCCTGTCAGTTGTCTCGGCGGCGCGGCTGGATAGTCTACCGGCCGAGGTTGGTCAAATCATATTGGCGACAGCGGGGTTATTTGTTGGTCTTCACTTGCATTTGGTATTCTTACGACTACTCCTGCTCAAGACGCGCGTCTTCGCCGATCAAGACGAAAGCTAAATCAAGCTAGTTGCCAGCCTAACTACCCGATAATCGATCACGCGAGCGGTGTGCTAATTGTTAAATAACTCACGGCACGAACTAACGCGGCCGCCTACAATTGAGGGGCTACTGAAAAAAGAGGAGGCTACGTTGGAATATCCAGTTGCTTTATCAAAAGAGTCTATTATGAACCTACTAACCCAAATCAAGCTTATGCCAGCCGTTACGATGTATCTGCCGACCCATCGGACCACCAACCGCTTACATATCGCCGAGGATAAGATACGCTGCAAAAACCTCTTTCGCAAAGCCAGCGATATGCTTGCCCAACAGGGTGACGCCAGCCCGCTGGCCGCCGAACTTGCGGACCAGCTCGAGTACTTGCTCGAGGATCAGACATTTTGGAATAAAACGACCGAAGGGTTGTTGCTGTGTGCCGTGCCCGGACTGCTGCGGATGTTCTACCTGCCAATAGACACCGAAGCCTACGTGGCTGTCGATGATACGCTTCACTTAGCGCCGGTCTTTAGCTTGATAAACGACGTGACTGACTATTACGTATTAGTGCTCGCGCAGCACACGCCCGCGCTGTACGAGGGGGGTGCGAAAGGCTTAGTGCAGTCAAGTCTCCACCTGCCCGCCAGCCTCGAGGCGGCCCTGCGGATTGACGAATTCAGCCCGGGGCAACAGCAGCGTTCGGTTGCCGGGACCAATGATACTGCCGGGACCTACAATGGTCGGGGCGGCGCAAAAGACGTAGCGGAGGCCGATCGGCGACAGTTTTGGCGGATTGTCGATAACCTCATTATGACCAAAGCCGACACCAGCCTGCCACTATTGCTCGCGGGTACCGACAGCGAAGTCGCCGAGTATCGAGCGTCAAGCCGGCATACCAATACGCTTGATCATAGCATCGCCGGTTCGTATGGTGGATTAAAAGCTAGCGCCTTTGCCGAGGCCGCCGCCGAGCTCATTAGGCTCGAGGTTATTGAGCCGCCACGCGTCCAGGCTATTTCTGAATATCAGCGCCTGAAAGGCGAGAACCCAGCGCGCGCTGTCCGGGAGTTGCCGGCGCTAAGCGCCGCGGCTAAGTCTGGCCGGGTCGGCAGCCTGTTGATTAGTATGTTGCGGCAGACGACCGATACAGTCCGCGATAGTATCGCGGCCGTACCCGTGCTGAGCTTTTCGGGCGCGCAGGCCGGTATCCACCCAATTGCTCAAACGGTCTGGGAGACCAATGGCCGCGTCGTCAATATTGAGCAATCGACCATGCCCGAAGCTGCCACCTCGGCTGCGGCCATTCTGCGTTACTAAAGTCTAGCGATACCCCGCAGGTATCTATGATTTAGCTTGGTGGCACCAGGCGTATTTTTGCGTCGCAAGGGGGTTTACGCTGGTCGCTGATTTGCGCTCCCACGGCGTCCCTGCTATAAATGAATGATGGATCAAGAGCTACAGAACCTCCTCGCTGGCTATCAGCCGGCCGAAAATACCCGCGAACTAATCAAACAAACACCCATCTTGCTGTTGGTCGGCCCGACTGGTGCGGGGAAGGACTCAGTCAAAGATAGATTGCTATTAACCGGCCGCTATCACCACATCGTCTCCCATACGACCCGATCGCCCCGAATCAACCACGGCGTTATTGAGCAGACTGGCCGCGAGTATCACTTCATAGACCAGGCGGCGGCGGCTACCATGCTCAAAAGCCACTCGTTCATCGAAGCCAAAATGTACAGCGGCAATGTCTACGGCACGAGCATCGGTGAAATTAAGATTGCTCACGATGAGCACAAAATTGCGCTGACTGACCTGGAAGTCCAAGGTGTCGCTGAGTATAAAGCGATGGATAGCGGTGTAATGGCCGTGTTTTTGTTGCCGCCCGACTTTGCTACCTGGCAAGCCCGCCTCCAGCGCCGCTACGGTGATGTTGTTGATGCCGCTGATATGCAGCTACGAATGCAAACGGCCTTGGCGGAGATCGATCAGTTACTGACGACTGATCACTATGTTGCTATTGTCAACGACGACCTTGATGCGACACTACAAGAAGTTGAGGCCATCACAACGGCTCATGTCCAAGACGCTGCGCAGATAAAAGCCGCGCACCGCGTCGCCCAAAAACTAGATGACGACATTCGGGCCTATCTTGACCAACCCGCTTAGTACCTGTTCACAATCTCATTATCTGACCTAAGATCACCCAGCTTTGGCCTAAAGACCTCTTGCAAAATAGTTCCATGATTTATAAAGCGCCATTTTTGCCCATAACCTACCAAAAACCTCCTCACCGTACCAAAGGTACGCCTCCTCAACCTGAATAGATTTTGCCTCAAAACTGGACAATTTCAGTCTAGAAGAGAGATTATGAGCAGGTTCTTAGCACTCTTGACTATTGAGTGCCAATCACTGTACAATTGCAGCAAGTAAACAGGCTTAAATAAGGTCAATTTGAACCTATGACAGATCGTCAACAGAAAATTTTGAGCGCCATTGTTGAGCAGTATGCCGAGGTGGCTAGTCCTGTCGGTTCTAGCTTGTTGGCGAAGGTTTTTGCGGTCTCATCGGCTACCATCCGCGCGGAAATGGCCGAACTCGAGCGGCTGAATTACATTATGCAGCCCCACACCAGCGCCGGACGTATCCCAACCGACAAAGGCTACCGCTTCTACGTGAATGTGCTGTCGGAAGCCGACCGCAGCAGGGGTGCGCTGCCGGAGCGCCGGGGTGAGCGAGCCCTGGCGGCCCGGGTCCAGCACGCCGGCGTGCCGGAGCGAATGATCCGCAACGCCGTCGACACGCTGGTCGAGCTGACGCACAACTTAAGCATTGCGACTATCGGCGGGCAGCTCTATATGAGTGGATTAAGCAACTTATTTGGCCAGCCGGAATTTATCAATGGCGGCCAAGTCCGCCAAGTGGCGCAACTACTCGATGATCTTGAGCCATGGTTGCGCGAAGCCGCTCCCAACGAACCGCTCAGCGTGTATATCGGCCAAGAAAACCCAATTGGTCGCAGCGCCGGTTGTTCGCTTATTATCTGTCGGTTTCGCAGCCCATTCTCAGACCGGAGCTATATCGGTACACTCGGCCCAACTCGTCAAAGCTACCGCGATGGCATGACGCTTGTGGCGCGCGCCGGCCAAGAACTTGAAGAAATGTTATACGCTTAAGCGTTGCCACTTAAATACAATACCAGGAGACAATTCATGCCAGACAAAGCTAATCTTAAGCCAACCAAAGCTGTCAGTTCGCAACTCAAGCAACAGCTCGAAGACCTGACTGCCGCCCTTCAGCGCGAACGGGCCGACGCCACTAATCTGCGCCGTCGCCACGACGAAGAGGTGAGTGCGCTGCGCGATCGCAGCAAAGCAGCCATCATCCGCGACTTGCTCCCGGTAATTGATAATTTTGAACGGGCCCTCAAGCATGTGCCCGATGACCTCAAGGATAATGCCTATATCAAAGGAGTGCAGGCTGTCGTTATGCAGTTCGAAACAACACTGACCGGCCTGGGCGTCGCCCGCATCAAAACAGTGGGTGAGCCGTTTAACCCGAACTTGCACGAAGCTGTCAGTATGGAAGAGGGTGAGGGTAGCGAGGAGATTGTCAGTGACGAGCTCCAGGCCGGTTACGTCATCGGCGATGACGTCATTCGCCACGCCATGGTTCGGGTTACGACTCAATAGTCGTTGTAGAAAATACACAGTTAGCACTCTTGACACTTGAGTGCTAATTTTCTAAACTGGAGATAGGTCCGTGATCGTACTATTACTATCACTTTGTCGGCCCTGAAGACCTCGTCGCCTCAATAAAGCACCACATTAGAAATTAAAATACTAGGAGAACGCAATGGGAAAAATTATAGGCATCGACTTAGGAACAACTAACTCGGCTATGGCGGTGATGCAGTCGGGTAAAGCGGAGATTATCGCCAACAGTGAAGGCAACCGCACAACGCCGTCCGTCGTGGCACTCAATAAAAATGACGAGCGCTTGGTCGGCCAGGTCGCCCGTCGCCAGCAGGTTACCAATAGTAGCAACACGATTTACGAAGTAAAACGTTTGATTGGCCGTAACTTTAACGACTCGGAAGTTCAGCGCGATCTCAAGCTAATGGGCTACGAAATTATCAAGAGCGGTAACGGCGTTAAAGTAAAAATGGGTGACAAAGAGTATAGCCCGGAAGAGATCAGTGCGATGATTCTCGGCAAGCTCAAGGCCGACGCCGAAGCATTCCTCGGTGATAAAGTCACCGAAGCCGTCATTACGGTGCCGGCCTACTTCGACGATTCCCAACGCCAGGCCACCAAAGACGCCGGTAAAATCGCTGGGTTGGAAGTGAAGCGGATTATCAATGAACCGACGGCCGCCGCTCTAGCCTACGGTCTAGACAAAGCCGACAAAAAGGATGAAAAAATCGTCGTGTACGATCTAGGTGGTGGTACGTTCGACGTTTCTATCCTCGAGCTCGGCGACGGCGTATTCGAGGTTAAATCGACCAACGGTGATACCCACCTCGGCGGTGCCGATTTTGACCGCGTCATCATTAACTACTTTGCCGATGAATTTAAAAAAGAACACGGTATCGACATCAGCAACGACAAAGCGGCTATGCAGCGCTTGCGCGACGAGGCCGAAAAGGCCAAGATTGAACTGTCGAGTGCCCAGGAAGTAAACATTAACCTGCCGTTCTTGACGGCCGACGCCGATGGCCCAAAGCACTTTGAACACAAGCTGACGCGAGCCAAACTCGAGCAGTTGGTCGGAGATCTGATTAACAAAACGGCGTTGCCCTGCGAGAAAGCCATCAAAGACGCCGGCCTCAAGGCCAGCGACATCGACGCTATCGTTTTGGTTGGCGGCATGACCCGCATGCCAGCCGTGGTTGAAAAAGTCAAAGCAATCTTTGGTAAAGACCCGATGAAGGGTGTTAACCCGGACGAAGTTGTCGCCATCGGCGCTGCCATCCAGGGCGGCGTGTTGCAAGGTGATGTCAAAGACGTGCTCCTACTGGATGTCACGCCGTTGTCACTCGGCATCGAGACGATGGGTGGCGTTATGACTAAACTGATCGAACGCAACACGACCATTCCAACCAGTAAATCAGAAGTCTTTTCGACGGCCGCCGACAATCAGCCCCAAGTTGAAATTCACGTTGGCCAAGGTGAGCGCGAGATGATCGATGGCAATAAGTCGCTCGGCCGCTTTGTACTTGACGGCATTCCTTCGGCTCCCCGCGGCGTGCCGCAGATTGAAGTTACGTTCAACATTGACGCGAACGGTATTTTGCACGTGAATGCCAAAGACAAGGGCTCTGGCAAAGAGCAGAGCATTACCATCTCCGGTTCCGGCAATCTAAAGAAGGACGAAGTCGAAAAAATGGCCAAAGAAGCCGAAGCCCACGCCGACGAAGACAAGGCCCGTAAAGATGCCGTTGAGGCCCGCAACCTGCTCGACAGTACGCTCTACCAAGCCGAAAAAATGGCCAAGGACAACAAGGAAAAGATTAGCGAAGACGACCTTAAGACGCTCAACGAAGCCGTCGAAACCGCCAAAAAAGTTGTGGCCGATACGAGCGCCAGCAAAGACGACCTGGAAAAGGCCGCCCAAGAGTTGAACGACAAAATCATGCCTATCGGCGCTAAAATGTACGAAGCCGAAGCTAAAGAAGCGGAAGCCTCTGATGCCGATAGTGACAAAAAAGCCGATGAACCAGTCGAAGGGGAAGTCGTTGACTCCGAAGCCGATTCTGCCCAAACCGATAAGAAATAAGACATTGACAAACCGGGGTGAAACTGCTAAAGTCAGTAGTGAATCACCCCGTGCTGGCCTTACAGGCCTCAGCGGGGCTTTTTATTAGCGGTTGAACCCACTGCATATCACCTCCCAGTTACAACCCACCCTAGCGATACCAGCCAACAGTTTTGTTCGTCACTGTACCGAACGGGTACGTTTCCTCGCAAGAACTATTGTCTGGCACTCACTAGGGCGGCTTTCACAACTTAGGAAGTGATATGCAGTGGGTTCACAAACAAAACAGTCTATAATGGAGAACGCATGAAAGTATTCATAGATGGCGAAAATTTCCGACACCGCTTAGCTGGTGTCCTCGTCCAAGAAGGCTTACTTGGCGATTATGATCAACCGTTTGAGTTCGACGTCCAGGCCCTGCTCGTTCTGGCGCTAGCGGAAACGCCCGAGCGAGTTAGTTATTACACGTCGCGGGTCAAACAGCCCCACTTCGACGTCCCCCCCGAGATGATCGATCGGATTGATGGTATCCGCGAGCGCAGCCGCCGCTGGGTTGCTAGTTTATCGAACCAAGGTATTACGGTCATCAAGGCCGGCTACTTGAAAGTTCGCGAAAGCAGCAAGTGCATCCACTGCGGCAAGAAAACGCTGATACTCCAGGAAAAGGGTGTCGATGTGCGCCTCGCCACCGATGTCGTTTTGGCGGCCGCCGTCGACCATGAGCGGCACATTGCCGTGCTCAGCTCCGACGCCGATATGATCCCGGCCCTAGAGTCGGCTCGGGCCTCGGGCGCCACTGTTACTTACCTGAGTTTTGCTGAAGAACTCAACGGCGCCATTGCCAGCGTCAGCAGCCAGACCCTGACCTATTCACGCCGTAATATTGTTGATGTATTTAAAGGCGATCTGCGATGATTGCTGCCCCAAGGAAGAAGAGCTACTAAATTATGAGTATGGAACGAATCCAGTCACAAGATATGCACAAAATGGCCACCAGTGCGTCGCTGCACGATCTGTTGATTGCCCCGGTTGCCCCAGCCGCCGTTCGGCTGGCCGCCGATTTTACTGAAGTGCCGTTTGTATTCGACCAGGTCGAGGCCGAGTCGATAGCTATCCAAGGCAACATTACACTAGACGAGGCGACTGAGCGGGCTTGCCTACTGCACTTGGTTCGGCTCATGGAGGATGGGACATTTGATGGCGAAGCGTGATTATTACGAAATACTTGGCGTCGGTAAGCCGGCCAGTGCCGATGAGATCAAAAAAGCTTATCGCAAAGCGGCCGTCGAGCATCACCCCGACCGTGGCGGTGATGAGGCTAAGTTCAAGGAGCTCACCGAAGCCTACGAAGTACTCAAGGATGCTGAAAAGCGCAAACGTTACGATCAGTTTGGTCACGCCGGTATCGGCGGCAATGGTGGCGGCGGCTATGGTGGTTTCGAAGGCTTTGGCGGCCAGGGGCAGAACGTCAATTTTGACTTTGGCGACCTGGGCCTCGGCGATATATTTAGTAGTTTCTTTGGTGGCGGCGGTGGCCAACAGTCGCAGCGCCAAGCCCGGGGCCGGGATATTGAATCGCGTGTCGAAATCAGCTTTGAGCAAGCTGTGTTTGGGGCTGACGTCGATTTGAGCCTCAACATTGAAGATACCTGCGTCCACTGCAAGGGGACGACCGTCGAGCCCGGTTACGAGCTCAAAACCTGTAAGACGTGTGGCGGTTCCGGTCAAGTCGTCAGCGTCACCCGGACGATCTTTGGCAACATTCAACAGGCCAATATCTGCCCCACTTGTCAGGGTAAAGGCAAAGTCCCCGAAAAAGCCTGTAGTGTTTGCCACGGCAAAGGCACTCAGGTTAAAAAGCAAACAATTAGCCTGAAAATACCTGCTGGTATCGATGACGGCTCGACGATTCGGCTGCGTGAACATGGTGAAGCCATCGCTAATGGGCCAAAAGGTGATCTCTATGTCAATATTCGCGTCAAACCCCACAAGCAGTTCACGCGAGAAGGCGATTTGATCCTTAGCACCGAACACATCGGCATGGTTGAGGCCACTCTCGGCACCGAAATAGACATTGCGACGGTGGACGGTCCGGTGCGCATGAAAGTGCCGACCGGCACCCAGAGCGGCTCGGATTTTAAGCTGAGCAGCCACGGTGTACCGCACCTCAAAGGCTCGACGCGCGGCGCCCATATCGTCACGATTACCGTGGATACGCCAACCAAGCTCACCAAGCACCAGCAAGAGCTTTTGCAAGCCTTCTCAGAGGCCGGTGGCAATAGCCACAAATTCTGGAACTAGTACAACTAAGCTGCACATTTTAGGCTTGCTTAATAACGCTTATGATTCATACTAATAGCCAAATGAAACGCCTCGACGAAGACGGTTTTATCCCACTGCTGCTGACCATTATTACGGTCGTCGTGGTCGTCATCTATCTCGTATTCACCAGGGTTATGCACGCCAGGCAATAGGCGGCTGCACTAGACTCCCCCCGGCATAGCTAGTACACTGCGTTAGTGAAACTTGTCCTCGCCAATAATCAATCCGAACGCTTTATGACGTTCTACCAAGCGCTGCAGCAGCAAAGCGCGGAGCCATTTGATTATTCTGGTTACCGCTCATTGTTGTTTATATTCGATCACGACGCGGCCCAGCCGATTACGGTCAAGAACCTGGCTGAGAATAAAGATTTAACTGAATACAACGGGGTGTACATTAACGGTTACCTCAACAGCTATGAGCTGGCGGCCACGGTGGCCATTTGCGCGCGTGCGCTCGGCGTGCCGTATGTTAATAAAGAGCTGGGTCAGGCGCCATCATTGTCCAAACTAACATCCTACGCTCGCCTGGCTGCCGCCGGCGTGCGCCTACCCAAGACGCTCGCCGGGAGCAAAGCCGCCCTATTGCAGGCCAGCGAATATTACCCTGAGACGTTCTTTCCGGCGGTCCTCAAACGAGCCGACGCCGACCGGGGGATTGATAATTTAAAGGTGGCCAGTGGGGCGGAAGTGGTCGCTGCACTGCAGCCGCATGACGATCGCAGCATCTGGATACTCCAGACCTACATTGAAAACAAGGGATTCTATTTGGTGAGCTTTTACGACCAAAAACCGGTCTTTTGCATCTTTCGCTCGCTCGAAGCCCGCCCCGACGGCGATGCTCAGAAGGCTCATATGTTCAAGCCAAAAGGCGGGGTTAATGCCTCCCTGATTGACCTGCCTGAGGTGCCGGGCCAGATCATCGGCGACTGCCAGCGGGCCATCGATGCCCTCGACCGCCAGATTGGTTCAGTCGACTGTATATTTGACCCGATTTCTGGCCGAGTCTACACCCTGGAGGTCAATTACAACCCACAACTCGTCACAATCGAAACCTTCAAAGACATCCGCGTTAAAGCCTTTCTCGACAATATCAACCGTGACTGGTCAAATGACTAGTAAATAATATTAAATTATGTTATAGTATCATCATGAAGCCTAAGACACCCATCGGCCAAACGGCCGAGATCATTTTGCCGGAAATTAGCTTAACGCACCTCGTTGCCCGCGTCGATACGGGGGCTAAAACGTCGGCCATTTGGGTCTCGGGGGCTACGGAAGTTAAAGGCGGTTTGGAAGTGCTGTTTTTTGGCGAGGGCGTACCACATTTTCGGCCACAAACGGCGATATTTAAAGACTATGGTGATACGATTGTTACGAGCTCAAATGGTGCTTCTGAAGCCCGCTTTAAAGTGAAGCTCACGTGTCGGGTGGCCGGCCGCTCTATCCGGGCGTGGTTTACGTTAGCCGATCGTTCGACGTTGACCTACCCGGTACTACTTGGCAGAAATTTATTGCGCGGTAAGTTTATCGTCGACGTATCGATTGCTACCACCAAACTGGCGACCGAGCCAGTTCGTTCTCGTGCCCCGTCAATCCCTAAGCGTCAGGAGAAAATAACATGAACATAGTCATTCTTTCGAAAGGCCCCGGCAACTATTCGACCAAGCGATTGAAAGAAGTCGCGCTGGCTCGTGGCCACGAGGTGCGGGTGATTAACTACGCTAAGTGTTATGTTACGCTTGAACGCGATCACCCCGCCGTGCACTATAAAGGCGAAGAAGTCGCTAATGTCGACGTTATTATTCCGCGTATCGCCCAAAGCCTGACCAAGTATGGTTCATCGATCGTGCGCCAGTTTGAGATGCAGAACGTTCCCACCACGACGAGCTCGATATCAATTGTTCGGTCGCGCGACAAGTTGCGCAGCATGCAGCTTTTGTCGAAAGCCGGCGTTGGTATTCCGAAAACGGTGTTTGTCCGTGAAACGGCCGATTTTGACGGTGTCTTAGGGCAGGTTGGCGGGGCGCCGGTTATTATCAAAGTTGCTCGAGGCACCCACGGCAACGGCGTCGTGCTGGCCGAAACGCGCAAAGCGGCCCTCGCGGTAATGCAGGCTTTCTATGTCGAAAGTGTGAACTTCCTGGTACAGGAATTTGTGCAAGAGAGCGCCGGTGTCGACATTCGGGCGTTCGTAGTTAACGGCAAGGTTGTCGCTAGCATGCTGCGCCAGAGCCTTGACGATGATTTTCGCTCCAACCTCCACCAGGGCGGCGAAGGCATTCCGGTCAAACTGACCGACGAAGAGCGCCGTTCGGCCCTTAAAGCCGCCAAAGCTATGGGTTTGACGATTTGTGGTGTCGATATGATGCGCTCAGCCCGTGGTCCATTGATCCTAGAGGTCAACTCGAGCCCCGGTTTTGGAATCGAGCAGGTCACCAATTGCAAAGTTGCCGATAAAATTATCGATTACGCTGAAATCGTCGGTAAAACCGGCCGCCGCAAAGACAAAATCGGCGCCTAGAATTGAGTTCTGACGCGTCAAATTACCCATAGTACTTATGCTATAGTAATGACACTATGACGCCCGCCATTATCCTCGCTAGTATCGTTCTCGTGCCGGTGGTCTTACTGATGGTACTACGGGTTAATGCGGCTTTGGTATTCCTGAGTCTCTGCCTCGGCGACGTCCTCGTCCAATTCGTAGCCGATGACGCCAATTCGTTGCTGTCACTGCTTGGTTCAAGCCGCGCCGCGGCCGTGACTGCGACCGGCGCGGTGGCCCCGAGCAATAACATAGCCGCGCTCATACTCTTGTTATTGCCGGTGCTACTGACGACGATTTTTATGATTCACACGGTGAAGGGCGCGCGGCTGGTCCTGAACGTTCTGCCGGCGGCGGGTGTCGGCTTGCTCGGGGGGTTGCTCGTGGTGCCGTTGTTGTCAGCCGGTTTATCGGCCAATATTGTGGTCTCGCCACTTTGGGTTCAGGCGACGCGGGCGCAAACTTTGATCGTCGGCGCCAGCGCGCTTATTTGCCTGTTCGTGTTGTGGATGCAGCGGCCCAAAACCGGCGGTGATGGCAAACACGGCAAACATCACGGCTAAGAGCCTGAAAAGATTATGAACAGGCTCTAAAATTTGATCAAAAAGCCGGAGAGGGCGGTTTTAGTTGCGCTTCCTGCCAAGCGTAAGCATAATGATAGTAGCTATGGACAGCAAACATAAAAAAAATGTCGGAGCAATCGTCCACCGGTCTGGTGTGTCGTTTCGGGTCTGGGCGCCATTTGCCGATAGCGTAGCCGTTACCGGTCCGTTTAACGATTGGTCTGAGCAGCCGCTCAGCGCGGAGCACGATGGCTATTGGTGGGTTGATGTGCTCGGGGCCAGGGCCGGGCAAGAGTATCAATTTGTCATCAAGAATAGCGAAACTACCTATCACCGCGTCGACCCCCGTGCGCTGCACTTTATAACTTCCGAAGGTAATTCGGTCATCGTCAATCCAAGTTTTGACTGGGGTGATGACGTGTTTATACCCGTGCCTGTCGAGCAGCAAGTTATTTATGAGCTACACATCGGAACGTTTTATCGGCCCGATCTGGCCATGTGCGGCACCTTTCATGACGCCAGCGATAAGCTGGATTACTTAGCCGAACTTGGCATCAACATGATCGAACTCATGCCGATTAGCAGCATGCTGATGGACCGGGGTTGGGGTTATGCCGCCGACTACATCTTTGCTGTCGAGAGTCTCTATGGCGGCCGGTATGGCTTTCTGCAGTTTGTCAAAGCCGCCCATGCGCGCGGCATCGGCGTTATTTTGGATGTCGTCTACAACCACTTTGGGCCCGACGAGAATTTGGATCTTTGGCAGTTTGACGGCTGGCACGAAGACGGCATGGGCGGTATATATTTCTATAATGACTGGCGGGCAGAAACGCCTTGGGGCAATACCCGGCCCGATTATGGCCGGCCACAAGTGCAGCAGTATATTCTTGATAACGTTAGAAGCTGGCTGCATGACTGCCGGGTCGACGGGCTGCGGGTGGACTCGACGATCTTTATTCGCAACGCCAAGGGCTACAACAATGATCCGGCGACCGATCTGCCTGAAGGCTGGAACATATTGCAGCAGATCAATAATCTGGCCAAAAAGATTAACCCATTGGCCCTGACAATAGCCGAAGACGTCGCTGATAATGAATATATCGTGAAGCCAGTGCGCGAAGGTGGTGCTGGTTTTTCAGCGCAATGGGAACTGGGCTTTCCGCACAGTCTGCGCCGGGCGTTGGCCAGCAATGATCCGGCCAACATCAGTCTGAGCGAAATTTGCGGCGAACTTGGTAAGCGCTATAACGACGACGCGTTCCAGCGAATTATCTATACTGACTCGCACGATACTGCCGCCAACGGCTCGGCCCGGCTGAACGAAGTGCTTGCACCGGGCCACGCCGACAGCTTATTTGCCCGCCGGCAGTCCTTGTTAGCCGCCGCCTTACTGCTGAGCGCTCCCGGCATACCGATGTTGTTTCAAGGGCAGGAATTTATGGAGGCTGGCAGCTTTAACGATTGGCAGGGGCTTGATTGGGGTAAGGCCAGTCGACACGCCGGTATCGTGGCGGCCTACAAACATCTGATTGCCCTGCGCAAAAATCTGCACAACGTCAGTGCGGGTCTGACCGGGAAAGACATTAATCTTATGCATTTGGATGAAGATAATAAGGTTATCGCCTACCATCGCTGGAAAGCGGGTGGTCCAAAAGACGACGTCGTGGTTCTTATTAACTTTGGCAATAAACTGCACGAAAATTATGTCGTGGGCTTTCCCCGTAACGGCAGGTGGCAGGTGCGTTTTAATAGTACCTGGCACGGCTACGGTTCCGATTTTACAGACATAGACGTGCCTGACGTCGTCGTTGAAACGGGTGGCGGTACGCTAGTGCTCCCGCCCGGTTCGGTTATCATTCTATCGCAGGACAATTGAGCCAGGTGCCAGACGATCTGCCGGTTATGACTATGAACTTAAGCATTTTAGTTTTATGCTAGTGTCATGAGTACATCATCACCAGCAGTTACTCCAGAGCCCCTTAACTATCGCTGGCCGGAAGGCGCCATCGTCTATCAAGTCTATCCGCGCAGCTTCTTTGACTCCGACGGCGATGGGATTGGGGATATTCCGGGTATTACCCAAAAGCTGGATTACATTAAAGTCCTCGGCGTCAACGCCATTTGGCTGTCGCCATTCTATCCCTCGCCAATGGCCGATTTTGGCTACGATGTGGCCGATTATTGTGATGTTGACCCCATCTTTGGCAACCTAGCGGACGTAGATATATTGCTGACGCAGGCTCACGCCCGTGATATTCGAGTTATTATCGACTTAGTGCCAAACCACACCTCAGACGAGCATGAGTGGTTCCGACAATCGAGGCAATCCCGCGAGGCCCACTACTCGGATTGGTACATTTGGCGCGATCCTAAGGGGCACGACAACGCTGGCCAGCCCGTACCGCCCAATAACTGGATAGAAGTATTAACGGGCGGATCAGCGTGGGAGTGGGAGCCAGCTCGACAGCAATTTTACTTGCATAGCTTCGATGTGCGTCAGCCAGATCTCAATTGGAGCAACCCCGAAGTTCACGAGGCGATCAAGCACGCCATGCGTTTCTGGCTAGATAAGGGTGTCGATGGTTTTCGGGTTGACGCGGTGCACTTTATGGCCAAAGACCCGCTGTTTAGAGATGACCCAGTGAACCCACACTATGTGCTGGGCAAAGATTCACGCTATGGGGCGCTTCGGCATGTGAACAATCACGGCTGGCCGCCAATGTATGTATACCTGGCTGAGATGGCGGCCGTCTTGAAGGAGGACAAATACAAGCATTCGGAGCGTTTCATGATCACCGAGGCCTATCCTGATACGCAGAATCCGGTGGCGGAATATCTGGCGTTTTACGAAAGCATGGATCCCGCGGTGGCGGCGCCATTCAATTTCGAAGGTTTGAGTTTGCCCTGGCAAGTCGAGCCCTGGCGCACATTTTTAGAGGCATTTCACACGGCTCTGGATGAATTAAGTCCCCTCTGTGTTGCG
>JBBRZI010000002.1:0-92023 GCA_038236865.1 Saccharimonadales bacterium (SeqCode) | reverse complement strand
ATTTAAATATATTTACTCGAGTAGGCTACAATTAAGAAATGAATTATTTACGTAAGCACACTCGCCGGATCATAACCGATGCAGCCGGCTATGGCTTGATTATCCTCGGTGTTAGTCTTGGCTGGCTACCCGGGCCGGGCGGCATACCGCTCATCGTGGCCGGGCTTGGCCTACTGTCGATCAATAACGTCTGGGCGGAACGGTTGAGGACCTACCTGTTAGCCCACGGTGGTAAGTTTGTACAGATTTTGTTCCCGAACAACCCCGTCGCCCAGTGGCTGTATGATTTGCTCGTGCTCAGCCTACTCTTGGGGGTGGCCGTGCTCGCCTATCACTATGACGCCATTTGGCAAATTAGCCTGGCAACAGTTGGGTTTTTTATCGCCCTGGCCATTGCCTTCTTTAACCGTGGCCGCAACGAACGGTTTAAACGTAAGCATAAATAGAACATTGTTGACCTACTAGCAATTAGATGTATAATATGCCTCATACAAAGAGGCACGATGTACACATTTTTAGTCCTGGGGATCATACCAGGCACAACCCTTCAAATCACCTTTCAGCTGTGGCTCCAAGCCGCAGCTAGTGTACTTGCGGTTGGGCTCACGATCAGATTGGGGCTGGTGCACCGACAGTTGGTAGCCGCCGTCATCGTTCCGACGCGCGTGCCTTTGCACGCTAGCCAGCTACATCTCCGGGCATTATAGATTCACCGTAGAGCTGCAATTCTTCGAGCAGATAGGCTTTGTCGCCCTTACCGGCTGGCTCCTTCTTAAGTTCATCTAAACGCCCAAAATATTTGGCCAAACGACTGTCGCGCGCACCCATAAACAGTTTTTCGGCACAGAAACTATCCCACTCAGCACGCTCTTCACTGCTAAGGCTAGCGGGGTAATTGCGGGCTTTATAGAGTGGAACTAAGAGTTTTAAGCGGCCATCATGGAGCTTGGTGCCAACCTCGTTCAGCGCCGCGGGCAAAGCTGTTCGCAGACTATGCATCACGTCTTTGTCGCCAGCCGGAAAGAAGCCGTCATACAGCATACCGTCGACGGTATGCTGATCGATGGCGGGCGCACCCAACTGGGCTGACCGGGCGTCATCGAGTTTGGCCTGAGCTTGCAGGATCTTAGCGGCAAACTCGGTCTGATGCTGCTTGAGGATTGTGGTGTGCTTGGCAACGATGGCCAGGTCGAGCTGTAACCGGTCCAACGTCGCCGGATCCTTGACGACCCCAAGTGGGGCCACTGCCGGACAGCGATTATATTTGAGGGTTTTGACTGGCAAGCGCGGCGCAGCCCGATCGGGGTTGTACTGCCACAGAGCCACAAGTTCGTCGACATTCATTGTCAAGTAAGGTGTCGGATCATGGCGCAAATCATAGACAATGCCGGCATCTTGCTGGGGGTGCTTCACGAGCAGTACCGCCGCCGATGTGTGTAAGTGCTCACTCGGGTAGCGGCCGGTACTGTAGACGAACGGATCGCCTTTGTTAATTAGATCGGACACGGCTTTTTTATTACGGTTTTGTAATAAATACGTAAATAAGCCGGGTTGTTTCGTACGAATCAATTGAGCAACGGCGATGGTGGCAACCACATCGTTGAGTGCGTCATGGGCATGGTCGTGGTTAAGCCCGTTGAGTTTTGTCAGCAATTCCAAACGGTTGGTCGGTTTGCCATCTTCGCTCAACGGCCACTCGATACCGTCCGGGCGCAGTGCCCGGGTCATCCGCACCAGATCTAGAATATCCCAGCGCGAACAGCCGTCGCGCCATTGCCATTCATAGGCGTCGTAGAAGTTGCGGTAATGAGTATAGCGCATAAACTCGTCGTCAAATCGCACCGAGTTAAAGCCCAGAAAGATCGTGTCGGGCTGCACGACAGTCTCATAAAAATATTTTAAAAATTCGGCTTCGGTCAGACCTTCCTGCAGGGTTTGTTGTGGGGTAATCCCCGTCAGCAACACGGCATCGGGGTCAGGCAATACGTCCGGCGTCAACTTAACAAATACATTGACTGGTTCGCCGATCGGCTCCAAATTGGCATTGGTTCGCTGCCCGGCAAACTGCATGATGCGAGCATCGCGCGGGCTAAAGCCCGAGGTTTCGAGGTCATAAAAGAAAAAACTAGCGGCCATATGTAGCTAGTTTAGCACGCTCAATCGTTAGCCGGTGGGCGTTTGAAAAGTCGGCCTTTTAACAAGTCGACGAAACGTCCGACAAACCGTCGCTTTTCTTCAGACTGTTCGGGGGTAGTGATTTGGCAAAGCAAAGCATCAAGCTGCAGCAGGTCCAGAAAACTAGGACTATTGGCGCGCTGCCTGATTAAAACGACATTGTGAGCCGCCATTTTCATATACATTATTTTAGAATCAGAAATTCGATACAGTGTACTGCCGCTTGGAAAAGCTACTAATGCCGACTGATGCTGCTTATTGACCTTAACCACCGCGCTTTGGCTACTCTGTAGAATAACGACGGTCGGTTCGCCGATGTTCTTCTGGTGCTGCACCCGCACATAGCCCGGTTCGGCGGCGCTGGCAGCTGGTCCGATTTCGACAACTCCATACCCAAGATTGTTGATGTTGCGCCCATTGGGTAGCCGAAATTGACCACTCAGAGCTTCGTGGTGAAAAGTAGTCCATTCCAGATACAGCCGTTGCACTTCGCCAGCCGTCGCGGTACCACCGAGGGCGTGCGGGAGCTCAAGTAGATTATCTGGCATGAGGTCTGGGAAATGCTCGGGTGTGCTAACGTATTTCATGGCATTATTTTGTTAGCCTCAAGGAACAATGTCAATAAGGAAAAGACTGTTCGGGTTTGTCGGCAATCTGAATCGTTTGACCGGGCTCGATGCCCTGGCGGACGAGGCCGTGGATGATACCGTAGCGTTTCATGATATCGCGCAGGCGTTGCACGCCCTCTTCGTTGTCGTAATCGGTGCGGCGGGCAAAGATTTCGATCTTTTCGCCAGTGACGATAAACCTATCGCCAATGCGCTCGACCAGCCATTCGCGCGAGGTGTCTTCGATCTTCAGCACCGGTATAGCCGCGGCAGCTTCGGCCACGACTTCGGCTACCTTCGTCCGTTCGGCCAGGACCATGGTTTTCACGGCGTAGAGTAGTTCTTTTAAGCCTTGTCCGGCTTGAGCGGAAATCGCATATACTGTCACCCCTTTGGGTACAACCGTTTGGAGTTGAGCCACCAGGTCGGCCACAATCTCGGCATCCAAGCCTTCGATTTTATTGAGCACTACAATTTCCGGGCGACTGCTGAGTTGCGATTGGTAGGCTGTTAGTTCGGCTTTAATTGTTTGATACGCGTCGGCGACATTATCTTGGTAAGCATCGATCAAGTGGACAATCACCGCGGTGCGCTCGATGTGGCGCAAAAAATCATGGCCAAGGCCTTTGCCTTCTGCTGCACCTTCAATCAAGCCTGGGATGTCGGCAAAGAGAATACTAGTTGACGCGTCAATGTCGACCACGCCCAAATTGGGGCGCAGCGTTGTAAAGGGATAGTCGGCTATTTCGGGACGGGCGTTGCTGATGACGCTGAGTAGCGTCGACTTGCCGGCGTTCGGTAAACCAACCAGCCCGACGTCGGCAATCATCTTTAGCTCAAGTGTCAACTTGTGGTCTTCACCCGGCTCGCCTTTCTCGGCAAACGCCGGGGTTTGGCGGCGCGAGCTGACGAAGTGGGCATTACCGAAGCCACCGCGGCCACCCTTGGCAATGATAACTTGTTGACCGTCTTCGACTAAATCAGCCAACACGGCGCCCGTGTCCGTCACGGCAATCGTGCCGACAGGAACTGGTACGAGTAAATGTTTGGCGCTACGGCCATGGCGTCGGTTTTTGCCACCGGCTTGGCCGGGTTCGGCCTTGACCTCTTTTTGATACCGAAAAGCGGCCAGCGTGTTCTGGTTACGGCTGGCCAGCAGTATAACGTCGCCACCATTACCGCCATCACCACCGTCTGGGCCGCCTTTGTCGATAAACTTTTCGTGCCGAAAATTCACTTTTCCATCACCGCCATCACCGGCGGTTACGATCACTTTAACTTTATCAACGAAACTCATATCTAACTAGGGTATAGGTTTTCGCTCGCCTCGTCTAGTCGAATACCCTGTAAAGTTCGCCGATTACCCCCGAAATTACCAACTACCAATTACCAATTACCAATTACCAATTACCAATTACCAATTACCATATTTTAACGGTAGATATAGTGCGGGAATTTAGAAGCCGAAACCGAGCCACTGCGGCCAACGCGGCCAAAGCCAGCCAGACCATTCATGTCTGAATATACAATCGTACCGTCGTCATGGACCTCTTCGACGATGGCGACATGACCTTCGTAGCCGGCGTCGGATTGACCGATGGCACCGGCCCGCGGCGTCGAGCTGACGATCCAGCCGCTTTGTGGTGCGTAATTATCCCAAGTGTTGGCATTGCCCCAATTACTAGGGACAGCGATGCGCGAGGCAACGTACCAAGTACAGTACCCGTAATCATAACCGTTAGAGCCGTAGACCGGTGATCCTCCGCCCCAAGCAAAACCGGAATATGAACTAGCGGCGCTGGCGCGCACCAGCACGGGGGCGGGCAAACTGCCATTAGGAATTAAGATCTGCTCACCCACTTTAATGCCGGTAATTTCAGTATCGTTATACGCCACAATCTGGTCCTGGCTCACTTTATACTTACTGGCCAGGCTATCGATGGTATCACCCGTTTTTACAATATAAACGATGCCGGTAACAGGCGGAATCTTCAGGTCCACGCCGATAGTAACAGTATCGCCAACTACGGCATTTGACCACCGGATACTATCTGATGTCACACCGAACTTAGTGGCTAAGCTGGAAATCGTGTCGCCGGCAACTGTTTTGTAGGACCGAATGTCATTACGTGATTTGAGAGCCGTTGTCACCACTTGCGGCTTACTGACAACGTTATCAGTCGTCGGCGCCATAGTCAGCTCAGTGGCCTGGGAATCGGCTTGGTTATTGATGGCTGTTGCCTCGGGCAAGTTGTTCAAACGAGCCACCGTCAAGGCAATGTCGGCAGATGATAATTGGTCGAGCGGGTTAATCACGGCTCGGTCTTGTGAAGTATTGCCCAAAATCGAATTAGTCGACGCCGTGGTGCGTGGATTCTGTAATACAAAAACCAGCAACGTGGCTAATATCAGGAGATTGCCCGTGAGCAAAGCTAAGCGCACCGCGCGCCGGCGTAGTGCTCGGCGGTGCAGTTTCATTTGGAGCCGCCGATACCAACGAGCCGTCAGCACAGACCGAGGCAAGGCGAGATGTTCAGAAAGACTAGTTGAATTGGATAAAATACTAATATATGCTCCGGCATTTTATAGAATGCGTAGAATCTTATGATAGATTTCCGGTTACTATTATTCGCACGTCATGCAGTATCTCTACTCTGTTTTGCGTTGGCGAACGCAAGTCCTAGAACTGTCTATCGAAGATGCAATGCCCGAGGTTCACGTAGATGAACTGGTGCAATTACCGCTTAATTATATCAGACGCGACTAACGGGTCAACCTCCGCGTAGCGTTATCGCTCCAACTTACCCCTGTTACTAGTTGGTAGCACTACACAATTTATGGCAATACTTTTGGGCCAAAGCTTGATGATCGGCTAGATTGGTCGAAAAGTAGGTCGTACCGTCGTCGCCGGCCACAAAGTAGAGCCAACTGGTCGTGGCGGGATGGGCGACAGCCTGCAGCGACGTAGCGCTCACCGTGCTGATGGGGCTCGGCGGCAAACCGGCATGCAGCCGCGTGTTATAGGGCGAGTCGTAGGTCAGGCTCGGGTTAAGGCCGGCAGCAATGGCACCGTAATTGGCCGTGACATCCGAACCCAACATCATGCCGGTTTTAAGACGCGATAAAAAGACCTGGGCGGCTTGGGTACGATCGCCCGTCTTTGAGACCTCTTGTTCAACAATCGAGGCGAGCACCAGGCCCTGATAGGGCGACAGACCTTGCGCCGCCAGCGCTGCCTGTGTGTCGGCCGTCATGTGCGTGGCTGTTTCACCCAATGATTCGCGGATAATGAGCGCCGGATCGGTGCTACTGTCCTTCTGAAATGAATCAGGCCAGAGTAAGCCTTCGAGCGTGTGCGCACTGGCAGGCTTGTAGGTCAAAGTCGGTAGATCATTGTAGCGGTCAGCGTCGAGGGCAGCGTCGACATCGGCTGGCGCAAAACCTTCATTAATTAGATCAGCCCGGATTTGGTCGATACGCCGACCCGGTAGAATCGTGATCAAGCGAGTCGAAACCTTGCCTTTGGTGAGAGTACTGACGATGGCCGGTGTGCTTTGGCTCGGCGAAAATGCGTAGGTACCCGCTTGCAGTTTGCTGCCGAGCTCCTTGCTATGCACGTACAGATCTAGCGCCCACGCACTACGAATCAAGTGCTTGGACTGCAGATCACCGGCAATTTGTTTAACGGTACTGCCGGTTTTAACGGTAAAAAGCTGGGTTTGCTGATTAGCACTGACCGGCTGCAAATAGGTTGCATAAAGTTGGCGAACACCAGCAGCACTGACAATTACCAGTACTAATAGGCTACCCGCCAGCAGCATCACCCGCCGTGGCAAGTGGCGGAAGCGGCGGTCGGTAGGTGCAGAGTAGTGTGCCATTTATATAGTCTCCTTCGGTTGCGTCAAATAATCGTCGAGGATGTAGGTTGCGGCCAAAGCGTCGACGTCGCCTTTCTGGTATATTTTACCACGCGCTTGCAGCTCCGCCTTGGCCTTGGCCGAGGTTAGCGCCTCGTCTTGGAAATGAATCGGCAAGCTAGTCTGGGCCTTGAGCCGCGTAGCGAAATCACGGACATATTGCGTCTGCACAGTTTCCTGCCCATCCAACCCACGCGGCAAACCAACCACCAGTACACCAACGGCCTCAGCGTCGATAACGTGGGCTAGTCGTTCAAAGAATTGATCGTCGTTGCCGAGCGTCGTCAGTGGGCGCGCAAACCGCAGGCTCAAAGAAGCAATCGCCACGCCAATGCGGACGGTCCCCACATCCAGAGCTAGGGCGTACTCAAGGCTTATTGACATTGGGCGAAGCAATGGGCGCTGTGGGTTTTGCAATCGTAACGGTTATTTTGGTTATCTTCTTCGGCACGGATTGTACCCAGAACGGGCTGAGTTTGACGTTGACGTCAGTCACGCCGGGGTTCTCCTGGAGCAAGCGCTTGATATCGCCACCTTTTTTACCGGCCGATTTTTGCTTGATATCGTTGACGTTCAAATCGGGCCCCGCCGTAGCGACCGTTTGCAGAGCAACTTGGGCGCCAGAGGTAGTAACAGCATTGACCTTGTACTTCGCGTCCGCCAATCCCTCACTCAAGATACTCTGCTTTTCAGTATCAATTTGTGTCTTCACGTCATTGTCGATGAGTGCCTTCAGGTCTGTCTGCTTGGCACCGAGCATCGTGTAGGTCGTAACTTGGGTAACGGTAACCGTATCGACGGTACTACCAGCGCTGGCACTCGTCGTAATAGCTGGCGTCCCGGCACTAAAGGTCGCAGCAATTGGGGTATAGCCAGCGGTACCAAGTTGAGCCTGCAGATCCTGTTTAACTCCACTACTGTCTTGTGTAGCCATTTTCTGGGTGGCGGTATCGATATCTGTTTGGCTAACTACCTTGACGATATTGTCGGTACCACCCTTAGCGCCACTCGGGGTGCTCGCAGCCAATTCACTCCGATTAGCTGTCGTAAAACTTGTCCCTGTGTCGACATTGTATTGAGCACCACCATTTTGGGCAATTATTTTGACAGCGTCAGTCGCGTAGACACATTTCGCGCCAATCAGCTTTGGGCTAAACGTCGCTTGTGATTGTGTAATGTAGGTCAAGTTATTAGAGCTCATGCCAGTAAATGCTGGGACAGGAGCGGGCAGGTCGCCAACACAATTGCTCGTTCTGAAAGAAGCATCACCGATGGCTTTATCGCCAGTGTTCTTTTGGCCAGTCGCTGGCGTGGATTGGGTGGTCGTCTTTGGGGATTGAACTTGTTTAGCAGGAACGGTGGAGGTTGCCAGGTCAAGGGTTTGGGCGGTGGTGTCGAGGTTCACGTTCAGGCCGACGTTCACGTCGCTGGCGTTCGTGGTGATAGTGATAGCAGCTTTAGGTAGTACGTTCAGAGCGAACACCAGGCCAACAATCAGTGCAATTAGCAACAATACACCGCCGACCAGCAGCACGCGGAAGCGCTCGAAGTTCGGTATGGCTAACTTTTTGTTCTTCTTGAGTTTAGGTGTTACTGCGGCAGCTGTAGCTATCGCGGCCGGTTCATCATCGATTACAAGCGTCTCAACGTCGTCAGCGACGACCGCAGCACCCGTTAAGCCAGCGAGTTCACCGATTGGGCGATTGCCATCGGTTACGGTCAGGGGTAACGACTCGGCCATATCCCCCGCTTCCTCGATGGTTTCTTCGTGATCATCGAATTGGGGGGCAGCTGGAATCTCCGGCTTAGTTTGGAGGGTTTTGGCGACGTGCAGGCCGACGGCACCGGCCAGCGGCAGCAGCCCAGACTCGCTAGTTATGAGCACGATGTGCTTTTTAACATCGTCGGCGCTGCGCTTGAGCAGCTTCATGTTGACGATACTTTGAAATACACTGGCGCGCTTGGGCAGCACCAGCGCGATTATTTTGCCGTTGCTGGCCCGGATTTTATCGATGATGCCGGTGATTTCATCGTCGATGTCTATATAAATTGTGTCTTTGTTTGGAGTTGCCATTGTGGTGTTAATTATACGCTAAGCATCTTATCTATTCTATCTCTGATCGAACCGCTGGCACCACTGCTAAATTGCAGCGTGTCCATACCGACCCTGAGCAAGCCCATGGCAGTGATGAACGTGTGGTCGGTGATCTTGCCAGTGGTATCGGTAACGCCCGCTACTTGGTCGGGGCGAATAAAATTAACGCTCGGCATGCGCGTAAATGGTAGTTTCTTGTACCAATCTGTTTTGAGCCTGTCCATAAGCAAGTCGAGTGAGGCACCACCACCACACAAGAATATGCGGTGCGGCAGATGATCGAGTTTGGTAAATTCCGCCAAGGCGAGTTCAACACCACTCAACCAGGTGTCGGCGGTGCTGCCGAGAGCTTCTTCGATAACGGAGCGCTTTTGGGCCGGAATTTTGTTGGTGCCTAGTCCAAGCTTGAGCTCCTCGGCCTGATCGAACTCGACACTCAAATCGCGCTCAATCGCCCGAGTATAGGCCCGGCCGCCAATACCAAACATTTTGGTACCCTGGACGCCACCGTCATTGACGACGGCAATGTCGGTCGTGCCGCCACCGACGTCCATCAAGATGGCGCTGAGGTTTTGATTTGGGTTATTGCCGATTACGGCCCGGGCAACGGCAAAGGGTTCGGCGGCAACGGCCAGCAAGTCGAGATCGAGTTCTTGGGCGGTCTTTTCGAGCGCGCCGATGTGAATAAGGGGTGCAAAGGCCGTGTACAGTTGGACAACAACGTCTTTACCCTGGAAGCCAATTGGGTTCGTGACGGGGTAGCCGTCGATCTCAATACTGACGAGGGCGGAGTTAACCAAACGGACTTCGACCGACTTGCCACCAAGCTCCCAAGCGAGTTGCTGCTTGGCGCGCTTTTCGGCCCGGGCTTGCACCAGATTGATAACCTTTTCCATTTCGGTAACATCGAGCGGCGTGGTCGGGTTTTTGCGAGCTACCCGCACCGTCGTCGTCGTACCCTTCACGAGTTCACCGGCAATACCGATGATAGCTGAGCGCACACTGACACCGGCTTCGGCTTCGGCAGCACTGAGGGCTTTGTCGCAATTCTCGACGACACCAGCGATATCGGATATCGCACCAGCCTGCATGTCACTGAGCGATTGGTGGGCACGGCCCACGCCGATAACTTCGATCGTGCCGGCTGCTTTATCGACTTTGCCGACGAGCGCCTTGACGAACTCAGTACCAATATCAAGCGCTACCAAATACTCTTCATTCTGTTTCTGAGCGCGGGCCCGCAAGGTTGTCGAAACTTTAGCTGAAGCCGTAGTCGATACTTTTTTAGCACCACCGAGCGCCTTGTGTGCCAAGCCGGTGCCGGCACTCTTAAATTTATCAAGCATATGCATTATTTTAACACAGCTCAGGCTGAGATCACGGCTAATAGCCGATCTTAGACGTGCCGGAGACGATGGGTGTGGCGCAAGTAAGAAAACTCGTAGCGTTCACCCAGCCAAAACGATGCGACCATCACAACTGCCCCACCGTACAGGGGCACGATGAAGCGCAGTGCGTGCTTAATCAGATCCTTGCCGCTGCTACCCATAATGCCCGCTTGGACAATCTCTGTACTGGGTTTAACGGTAATAATAGACAGCAACTGTAAGTTTGTTTGCTGGCCGGCCGCATCAGTCACCGTCACACTGACCAGATAGCCACTTTGCGGATCACCGGCTTTTTGATAGGTATGCGTCAGCTCAAAACTACCGCTATCGGTACGGCTCATCAATGACCGCTGACCATCACCCCACTCGACCGCGATTGCATAGGGCGCTTGCCCGCCCGTTAACAGCACTTGGTAGGTAAGCGGATCTCCAGCGTAGTGCCCCCTAAACAAGAAAGTACTTGTCAGTACCAAGGCTTGGGCGGGCGGCACGTTATCGGCGCCGCTGCCAGTTTGGGTAGACGTACCGACGGCAGAACGACCCGGCGTGACGGACGACGCTGGCGGATCGTAATAGACGGTTATTGGCGCACTGAGTGGACCGGGCAAATCGGCCTTACTAAACACTTTAACTTGGAGCTGGTTGGTGCCGACGAATAAATCAGTCGAAATGCTGAAGCTACCCGTGGCGCTACACAGTCCAACCCCGCTGAACACGTCATTACGTTGGAGCGAGACATAACTGCCGATTGGACAACTGCCGGTGACTGTTATGGGGGTGACATACACATGAGTTCCAGCGACGGGAGCAGTAATCGTCGCTGCCGAGGCGGGCGGTACTCCGGGTACACTAGCTAGGACATCGTAGTTCTCGGCCGCCGCCAGGTGCGTCCAGCTGGCCAACAGCACGCCCACACACAGCAACATCATCGCCAGTAGCGGATACGACGTGGAGGCATGCGGTAGCAATTTGAAAGAGTGCCGGCGGTGTGACACGTGCAGGCGCGGGCTCCTAGTAAGTAGGTTAACCTTCGGTGGTCGGCCGCGTTTTTTAGGTGATTGTTTCATATTTGTTTGTTGCTTACTTTACTTAGTTTAACATATATTGCACCGGCCTAATCGGAAGCATTTGACTTAAGCAATCTTTATGGTATTATCCATAGATGTCCGGTTACTTCTCCGAAATGGATCCACTTTTAGTAGAAGAGATCGAAGGCGTTTACATCACTTCCGAGTCAGAAGAAGTTTTTGGCACCATTGCCGGTATCTTCGAGAATGATGAACTGCGCGATATGATCACCGTTTTATCCAGCGAGACGGCTACCCTCGCTTACGGCTGTGCTGTCACGCCGCACTTGGCTGGATTACCACCAGAGATAATCGATGGCTGGCACCAACACGAAACAGCTAAACAGAGCATTACGGAACCAGAATTTGAAGACGATGATTCGTTCATGGATAGAGTACGCACCGTGGCAGCGTACAGACTACACTATGATGTTGGCTTACTGGCCACTCAAGACACCAGCACACCTTTTATGGTGATGCACTTGTCTGGTTCCAATGGAGAGCAGCCCCTTACCATCCGCAAAGTCTACCTGCCTGGCGAGCCTAGTTCGTATGAAATGTATGATGCCGGCGAACTGCCCCTGGGCAGTCTGGAAGACGTGCAAGTGGCGGAATTACTCGCCAGCCTGGCCGGGCTTAGTCCCCAAGCCGATTCCCTTAACGGTGAAACTGAAACGTTAGTCCAACTTATTCAATACCTCGGCGAAAAAACTGGCACTTCCAGCAATGAATTTAAACTCACAGCGCGTTTGATGGATGACCCGTGCGTACCCGAAGCCGAAACCTATGGTGCGGTGCTGTATCGCGACAAGGTGGAAGACGGTGAGACCGAGCGGTCAGTCGTCATCGAAAGACTTACAAAATTTCCAGCTTACGCGACCGACCAGCTAGTCCGCTTCGCAGCTAGCGACAACACTGCCGCTTCACCAGTTGAAGAAAAATCAAACCCGATTATGAGGCTAGATAGCGCCACAGCTAGTAACGCGGATTACGACATTCAGCGCGCCAGAATCGGCACCCCGATTATCGGGAACCCTCAATCGCAAGAACTGACACTCGCTAATTTAGGCGGTGTCGTTGAAACACTACAAGAAGTTATCTGCGCAACTTGGGAAAATAGTGTCGATTAGAACTTGGCAAAGCCCCCTGGTGAAAGCGAATTTCAAAAGCTATTATGATTTTTCATCTGTTTTCTCGACTTTTTAGGTCGTACCTAAAGCTACGAACCACAAACGAAAACAGCTGGAAAGTGGTAGGTTTTGGGATATTTAGCCATCAGGAGGCTTTGCCAGGTTCTTAAGCCAGCACAGCTTTGATGCGGCGGATGCCAGCGCTGCTTGATTCTTCTTTGACGATTTTGAATTTTTTATCGTCTTCCAGCAGTTGCAAGGTGTGATCGACGTGTGGTCCGCCGCAAATCTCAAAGCTAAACGGCCGGTCGGCACCGTCGGCGATCATCTTGTAGACTTTAACGGTGTCGCCGTAGCGGTCACCGAACTGGCCTAAGGCCCCCATCTCTTCTCTGGCAACTTTGGTTGGGTATTCGTGAAACGAGACTTTAAGGTCTTTGGCGATCTGTTCGTTGACGATGTCTTGCACCTGCTTGAGCTGCTCGAAGCTGACCTTCTCGGGGTGGCTAAAGTCGAACCGCAAGCGGTCTTCGGTGATGTTGCTGCCGCGCTGGATGACGTGGTCGCCGAGGACCTGGCGTAAGGCTTGGTACATCAGGTGCGTCGCCGTGTGGTACTTTTTGTGCTGTAGGCTGTGGCCGCCGAGGCCGCCCTTGAACGTACCTTTGCTGGCGGTCTGGGAGCGCAGACGTTGCTCGGCCATCTTGGCATCAAACTGTTCGCGCCAGTTATCGTCTAGGGTTACACCTTGCTTAAAAGCTTCTTCGACGCTAAGCTCGACCGGAAACCCGTAGGTGTCGTACAGTGTGAACAGAACCTCACCTTGGGTCAGGTTGGTGCTAGGGGCGCCCGGCGTGGTGGCACCAAACAGCTTCTGAAACTCGCGGAGCCCCTTGCGCAGAGTTTGGCGAAAGACTTTCTCTTCTTTCACGAGAATATCAATAACCTCTTGGCGTTTAGCTGCGACTTCCGGATAATCATCGACATACAAGTCAGTAATAACCGGGACGATCTGCTCAACAAAGTTTTGTTCGACACCAAGCTCGAAGGCAAACCGGATGGCACGGCGCATCAGGCGGCGCATAACGTAGCCCTGCTCTTTGTTGCTCGGCACAACGCCGTCGACGGCTAGAAAGGTAGCGGCCCGCAGGTGGTCGGCGATGACACGCATGCTTTCGGTGTGGCTTTCGTACTTTTTGCCGGAGATAGCCTGTAGCTTATCGATAATCGGTTTCATGAGGCTAATCTGGAAGACGTCGGGGCTATCAATGCTGGCGGCAGCAATGCGCTCCAGCCCACCACCGAAATCAACATTTTGTTTAGCGAGTGGGACAAAGCCGGCTTCGGTCCGTTGATATTGCATGAACACTTGATTACCGATTTCCATAAACCGGCCGGAATCGCTGGCCGGGTGCGGCAAACCGTAGCCGTCGGCGTGATGCTGATCGCCAAAATCATAAAATACTTCACTGTCGGGGCCACACGGGTCACCCAATGGCGTTTTGCTGAGGCCACCACCGCGGCTCCACCAGTTTTCACCGTCGTCGTAGAAGAATATCCGACCACCCTGCATGCCGTTCTGATTACCATCTTCCTGGCTACCCACGGCGACAATTTTAGCGTCGATGTCGCGTTCGGCAAATAGTTTTTGCCAAATGGCAGCGGCGGTGTCATCGCGCTCGATACCATTAGCAGCGTCACCGATAAAACAGGTGGCATAGATTTTGTTGGGGTCGAGCTTGACGACATCTACCAGAAACTCAAAGAACCAGCGAATCTGCTCCTCCTTGAAATAATCGCCGAGGCTCCAATTACCGAGCATCTCAAAAAACGTGGTGTGGCGATTATCGCCGATGTCATCGATGTCTTGGGCGCGCAAACAGGTTTGACTATCAACTAGGCGATTACCATTGGGGTGTGGCTCACCGAGTAGGTACGGCAGCAGCGGCTGCATGCCGGAGCCGGTAAACAACGTCGTCGGGTCGTTTTGGGGCACCAGTAGCGCCCGCTCAATCACGTTGTGTTCGCGTTGCTTAAAAAAATCTAGGTAGGCTGTTCGGATTTCTTGTGCTGTCATGGACGTTGAACTTTCTGGCCCTGGGCGTGGTCACGCACTTAAGGATTGTTGGCAATCATTCAATTATAACAGAGGTAGCCCGATTGCCAAATCGCGGCGAGCCACCAAGCAGGGCTAGATAACAATGCCGCCGCCGACAACTCGCTGACCGTCGTAAATCACGGCCGACTGGCCGGGCGTGATGGCCCGAACTTCGTCGTCGAGTACAAGAGCAAGCTGGTCCGTGGCGCCATCGACAGCGCTCACCCGGCACCCAATCAACGGCGCTCGGTACCTGGTACGAACCTGGTAAAGCTGGTCGGCAAACGGTGGTTGATTAATCCAGTGCAGCGAGGTGAGCCGCACGTCTTTGCGCCACAGGCGGGCATCCTGCAAGTCGGTCGTCACGTAGACTTCGTTTTTGGCCATGTCTTTGCCGACGACGTAATACGGCAGCCCGCCGCCGACGTCCAGGCCGTGGCGCTGACCAATCGTGTAGAACAGCGCGCCATCGTGTTCACCAATAGTTAGACCGGCTGGATCGATAATCGCCCCCAGCGGCTGCGGCCCGAGTTCGGCCAGCAGGAAATCTTTGATGCCGACTTTACCGACAAAGCAAATGCCTTGGCTGTCCTTTTTCTCGGCGGTGGCGAGCCCTAATTGTTTGGCGAGGGCGCGAACCGCCGGTTTTTCGAGGGCACCGATTGGCATCAAGCTGTGGCTCAGGGCTTCTTGCGTCACCCGGTATAAAAAGTATGACTGGTCTTTGTTGGTATCGAGCCCAGCCAATAAACTGGCTGTCCCGGCACTGCCTGCAAGCGTACGCTGTTCGTCGTTTTCAATCCGGGCGTAGTGGCCGGTCGCGATCATGTCAGCGCCATCATCGAGCGCGGCTTGCAGGAACAGTTTAAATTTCACTTCTTGATTGCACATAATATCAGGGTTGGGTGTAATACCCGCCAGGTAGCCGCTCACCATGTAATCGACGACGCGCTGGCGATATTCGGCCTCAAAATCGTACATTTTAAAGTCGATACCAAGCTGTACCGCCACCCGCTTGGCGTCCTGATAATCTTCTTTCCAGGGGCACGTAAAGCCCGGCAGGTCCTGGCTCCAATTTTTCATATACACGCCGGTGACGTCATAGCCCTGTTGTTTGAGCAACGCGGCCGTAACGGACGAATCAACGCCGCCGGACATTCCAACATAAACTTTTTTAGGCATAGGCTGTTATTTTAGCAAAAAAACGGGCTAGCCTCTACGGCTTAGTGGTCGGTCGCGCCTTTTCGAGCTGTTTGCGCAGGGTAAACAGCTCATGGCGGCGTCCTATCCAAAAAGCGGCGAAAATGAGCGGCAGCATAGCCACAGCCGGCCACCACAGCACAATTATCTTCGTGACTGATGATGAATTACCGTTGCCGGTGCTATTTTGGGTTACTTTGCCGTTACCGACTCCAACCAGCTGCAAAAAGGCTTCGCCGTCTTTGCTGTCTGTCGCCTTGACGGTAATTTTGTAAATACCAGCCGATTTGTAGACATGCGTCAGCATCAATGTACCCGCAAACGGATCACTCAGCAGATCAGTCGGGCTGCCATCGCCCCAATCGATGCTAATGGCATACGGTCCAGTTCCCCCCGACACAATAATCGGCCAACTGAGCACTTCCCCGGGGTCTGCCCCGAGCTTAGCATAAACGCTGCTGAGGGCCACATGCGTGCCAAACTCCAGATATTGGGCGTCATTGAAGCGCACAGTCACAATATTTGAATCCGGTCCGGCTTGATCGAGGGCATCGTACACCCGGGCAACGAGGTCATTTTGGCCACTAAACAGATCAGTCTGAAGTGAGTAGCTGCCAGTTACACACATAACCGAGCCGACAAAAATATTGTTGGCAAACAGTTTCACCAGCAGCCCTTGCGGGCACAAACCGTTCACGGTGATTGGTACACTCGTAAACGTTGCTCCGTTGCCCGGCGTCGTAATCGTAGCCCCTCTGGTTGGTGCGGGCGCCGAGATTGTACCCTCGAGGCCGACTGATCCAGATTGCGGGTTTTTAGGTGGCGGCACGGCGGCGCTGGCCGAACCACTGGAACTAGTTGCTAACAAACAGGCCAGCACCACCAGCAAGGACGCTTGGCGAAGAGTTGGTAGAAATACGCGCATGTGTCGGTACATCATCCTAAGCATAACCTTATTGAAGATTGCGTGAAATAACAACCCCACTGCTAGGCCGACCTAGCGGCGATTAGATTTCTGAATAATGCGGCGGTTGTAGGCGCGGACCAGACGTGGCAGACCAAAGATCAAGAAAGCCAAGACGACAACAGCGCCAATAAACAACACGATGGCAATTAACGGAATAACGTAGAAGGTTGTGCTGGCAGCCAGTAACTGCCCGTTGCTGCCGTACCCAAAGTTGCCCTCGAGCTTAAAAACGCCCCAGGACCCGACTTTATCGAGCGGCACGGTAAATTTACGGATGCTATCGGGGAGCACGTTGCTACGCACATCGTTGTTATTGATTTCGTATTGGCCCAAAATCTTACCGGAACGGTCCTTAAGCAGGATTTTACCGAATGGTTGCTCCTGGACATTGCCGGAGTTCTGAAAACGTACCACGCTCGTGATGCCTTTACTGCTCGTGAACAAACTGCGCGGATGAACGCCGCTGCGCGCATCAAAACTGGAGATACTGAGTTGGTCCTTGATATCGCCCGGTACCGTGGCGATGATCAGCGACCCGACGCTACCGGCCAAGCTGACTGTTTGGTTGGCTCCGCCCGGACTGGCTGGCGCAAAACGCACGGCACCGTAGTAACCGCCACCGGCGGCGTCAGCCGGAACGCTGATAGTTACGCTGATATTCTTTTGTTCGCCAGGTTGCAACGTAAAATTGGGCACTGGCTTCGCAAAGCGCTTCAAACTGTGGCTTTTGGCAAATTGATTGTTGTTAAGGATAATGGCCGGCTGCCCTGATTCGTCGCTACTGGCTGAGAAGTCGTTAATGACTACCTGGAGCGAAGCGGGCGTGCTGGTGATGTTTGTAACAATGATGGTCACAACCTTGGTCTGCCCTGGGTTAACGGTAATATCACTACGGACTGGTGAAACCCGTAGTCCATTGCCGCCGGCAGCCGAGGCCGCACCGGGAGCGATGGCTAGCAGCAAAACGACTGCCGACCACACAATAGCGACCGGTAACAATATCAAGCGTCGATTTATTTTATATTTCTTCATAAAATCCGTTATGTTTATACTAGCAAAACGCTTGCTCTTTGCCAACAGTAGCACCAGATATGAAGTGAACTCGTTAGGTTTGCTCAAAAGTTGGCCAAACATATGTAGGTGACGGTGCTTACATAGACTCCGGTCGGTTGCGCAGCCGGCACGTTCACAATATAACTCGCCGTATATAGTCGCAAATCATCGGGGGCGGTACCGGTCACCACTGTTTCGTTTGAAGTAAACCGATAAAAATTAGGTACGTTATAAGCAGCGGTCGGCGTGGCCACACCAGGGCCAGACGGATCCAGCCCGCCGGCCGGCGAAACATTGGCGCGCAGGTTCAGCCCAAACTGAGCCGTACCGGGCCGTGATACATCATTGACCGCCAACTGATTAATCACGTTATTGCCACTTATCAGCGTTGTGCCGGCGATAGAAATACTGTAGCCATTGCGCGCATTGGTAGCGGTCAGCATCTGGGATGACCCACGGCTGGCCCGCGTCGATGATAGTTCACCAAAATTAATGTAATCGCCGGCGGCATTCGCACAACTGTTGCCGGGGATCGATACTGCCGTGCAAAAAATGATATAAGGTGGCACCTCAGCGCTAATCGATAAATCAGCGTTGATGGCATAGGCATTCCCGCCATAATCGCTAGCGCTACCAGACGCATCAGTGGTCGCAAACGTCTGCAGGCGTACATAATAAGCCCCTGGGCTGCTCGGATTAATCGCGTTCGTGAACGTGTAGCTCACCGGTCCGACGGGGGCTGGCAGCGTAGCCGCCCGGCTCAGAATTAGCCGATTATTTGTACTTGCACCGTTGATAGTAAACCCAGTTTGTCCAGTTTGGCTACTCAGGGTCACGCCAGATAGATCGAGACCATTTGGCGCCACACACGGGTCACCGTTGATAGCACTATTTGAGCAAAACTCGATGTCAATTGAACCCAGATTACCACTACTGCTCAGGTCAAACGACAGCGCATAGATGGACGGATCACTCGCCAAGCTGTCGCTGATTTGCAGCTTGCGATTGCCCAACTGCGCGCCGGAAGCCGGTGCAAAGAGCAGTTGCCAGGCGCCCAACACGAACAAACCAATGACGGCGAACAGTACCAGTCTAGCGTTGAGCGGCGAGGTAGCAGGCTGGCTCATTCATTCCAGACCTAGAAAGTGCCCGTTGCCACGAGATCAAGATTGGCGGTATAAATACCGGCCGGAGTCGTCAATGAGGCGGTCGCTGCAAAAGTGTAGGAGTTATCCATGCGATAGACTGGAGCAGCTGAGTAAGCGACGCGGTCACCAAATGTGCCGGTAACGCTACCTAAGTCGCTACTTGTTTCCGTATCCATACCATATGTACCGGCAGCGCCTTTGTAATTCGCGTCGGCCGTAATCGTGCCGAGGCCATTGGTATCCGGTACCCCGTCGGTACAAGCCATACCGAAAGCGGCTGTACCCGCAACGATAGCGGCCGCCACATTAGAGCCGGCGCTAGCCGCCGGGATATCACAAGTCGTACCACCGTTGGCACTCAAGCCGCCACACGTTGTGTTGCTGTTGCGCATACTAATCACAATACCGGTTGTCGCATTGGTTGAAACTTGCGAATAGACAGTCCCCGTATCGACGGCGCTGGTATCTAAGATAGCCGTTGGGGCGCCGTGTCCGAGAATAAGTGCCGGGGCAACCGCAGCCTGCGTATCAGAGCAGTCGTGTTGCGTGACCCATAAAGTCGGGTTTGCTCCCGAGACGCAGAAAGCTAACGTTTCCTGGACGCGGGCAGTAATGGTAATGATCTGGTTCGTGCTGAGGGCAATACCGCCGTAGTCTTTGTAGTCACCCAGCGTCGTGGCGTTACTGTAGGGAGTCGTTGTACCGCCCCAAGTTGCGTCGCTATAGGTGTAAATACGAGCGTAAAACGTACCAAGGCGGGTCGGATTTGTGATGCCCGTAAGGTTGAATATCTGCTGTCCGATGCTGGCAGCCGAGCCGGCACCTAGGGCTAGCTTGACCTGATACTGGCTCGCGGTGACGTTCCAGCCAGGACTGGTAATGTTACCGGTTACTCCCGTCAGAGCCGCCGTAGCTGCGCTCATACCGAGTACCGGTGTCGTGTTATTACAGGTGTCGGAGATAATAGGATCGTTTCCACAGAAGTCGATTACCAGACTTGAGGCGGCAACACTCGTCGTAAACTGCACTTTATAGGTTGCGTTCAAACCGCTGCCGACACCGGAGGTAATCGTACCGCCGCTGATGCCAGAATCACTCATGGTGATGTTACGAGAAGCTAACTGGGCAGCAGCGTGCGCAACAATAGGGCGTAATGCAGGATACGCTGCACCAGCAAATATCGCCACCGCCGCCATCGCGTAAGCGATTCTGCGCAACGTACGAACCTTAGTTGTCATTGGTATCTCCTGTTGTACATTTTTGTTTGAGGTATTTCTGTCGCTATCGTATCACGCTTACGCTACCCCTGCAATACCAGCATCACCGACTTATCCACAGTTTATAGAACCCCCTCAAAACCCCTTTTGTAGCGAAAGCCATCCTGGTGAGTGCGCTGTTCTAGCTTTCAAGAAGGAGCGTATTGAAATTACGATGACGAGTGAAACTGGTGCAGCTGGCCGCCAGGAATGGTTGTAGTAGCATGCGGGTCTTGAAAGGGGTTCTCTAGAATGTTGAAGTCGCGACGAGCACATGGTGGAATACGTAGCTGCCGCCCGGAGTTACGTTACTCACATTAAAGACGTATGAAACCGTGAAGTTTGTATAGCTGGTGCTTTGGGTCGAGAATGCCACCACATCGCCCTTCAGGTACTTATATTGATCCGCGATGCTGTAGTCCAGGCCGACTTGGCCATAGCCGAACGTTGCGTCGGGCGTGTGAGTCAGATTGGCCCCAAAGGTAATTGGATTTGTGTTGGCGACGAGGTTGATGCCGAATTGCTCAGTACCGACTTGGGCAGGCGTCGGTACTGCTAGTGCATTCATAATATAGCTGCCATTAGTGGGGGCGTCAGATGCATTGACAACCTCATAGCCGTGAGCTAAATAGGTTTTGACCGAGAAGCTCGAAGTGGCAGTTTTGGTGGAGATAGCCGTCAGCGTACCGAGATCGACATTGGTGTTACTCACGGTAAATTCAATGTACGGCTCACGGTTGGTGTTAAACCCGGCTTGGGCCTGATAATTAGCACTCGACGTGTTGCCGACTGCCGTTTCTCCAGCCGACTGTTTCGAGCAGTAACTGGTTGAGCAGGCATTGAGCTCACCACCACTGCCAAAGAACACCTCGTTCACCTGGTAGTTATTGGAGGCCGATTGCGCGGCCAAAGCTGCCGCCGGCATTCCTAAGACGATTAGCAAACCAAGACAAGCTAGTACCCATGTTTGTTTCCGCACGTACATGTGTACTTAGTTTGCTGCATACCAGTCTAAAAGGCAATCCGTTTACGCTTGAGGCCCTTTTCTAGTATGATAAAGGGTAGCAATCAGTAATTAAACACCGTACCAAAATGGATCAAACCACACCACAGCCAAAGCCCGAACCAGAAGACGACGAATCGTTAGAGACTCTCGAGACTATTGGAGATTCCCTGCAAACCAGTGAGCCAAGCGGCGCCCCTAGCGATTCGCCAATCGACGCCACCAGCAACGGGAATGGCAGTTCGCCCCCTGCCCTCGGCAAACCAACTGGCGGCATCCGGCAAACCCTCCGCAAATTCAATATCTACTTGCTCTTGTTCATTCTATTGCTGACCATAGCTGGGGTGATTATTGGAGTCGCCTACTTCCAGAGTAAAAAGCAATCGAGTGCGGGCATCGTGCAGTCACAAAATTTATCGGCCGAAACACTCAAGCAACTTGCCAGCAGCGATACCCAGGTCGGTGATGCCAAGCAAGTGCTCAGTATCCAGTCCAATGCCATTTTTGCCAGCAAGGTACTCGTCCGTGACAGTCTGGAAGTTGCGGGCAATATCCAAGTTGGCGGCACCGTTAGCCTGTCGAGCTTACGCGTAACGGGGACGACAGATCTTGGGCAAGCCCAGGTAAACAAGAACTTGTCGGTTGGCGGCGATACCGCCATCCAGGGATCACTCAGCATCCAGAAAAGTATCCAAGTGAACGGCGGTGGCACTTTCAACGGGCCGCTGGCGGCCCCGCAGATAACGACCTCCGTATTTCAGCTCAATGGTGATTTAACCCTTACGCACCACATTGTCGCAGGTGGCGCGACACCGAGCCGCAGTAACGGGCCGGCGCTGGGCAGTGGCGGCACTTCGAGTGTTAGCGGTTCGGACACGAGCGGCACACTCAGTGTAAACACCGGTAACGGGCCGGGTGCTGGCTGTTTTGCGACCATTAATTTCACCCAGAAGTACAACGGCACCCCTCACGTTACCGTGACGCCAGTTGGGCCGGATGCCGGCAGTACTGATTACTACGTCACGCGTACCAGCGGCAGTTTCAGTATTTGTGACGCATCTGCCCCGCCAGCCGGTGCCTCATTCGCCTTCGACTACTTCGTCGTCGACTAAAAATCCGAATTATTTCATATCCGTTTACTGACCCGATACATAAATAATGAGTCGCCGTCTAGATAGCACACTTCTCTCTAAGTATCGAGCCAAGTCCGGCATACCAGTGAAGATGATCCACGATGCGTGTATAAGTGATAGATAACTTAAGAGCTGGGTCCACCGCTTCCCGCCAGCGGAAGGCAAAAAGAAGCTGATTACTGCGTCCAGCCGGTAGCCTAGTCCCCTTTCTCCTCAGAAAAATAAATGGGGACAACCGAAGGGAGTTCTGACGGCGCAGTAATCAGTTGCTCTTTGGCCCCGCGCAGAGTTAGGCCAAGAGTTTTGTTTACTTTGGCGGCCCAAAGTAAGATAGCTAAAAAGAAAATTGCAGTTAGGGGATGGTTTGAGCGATGATGTCTCTAAGGTTGAGCGAGTAGTCTTTCTGGGTACCGGGTCGAGCCCGGCACGACAAAGACAAGGCTAAACGACAAGAATAGAATGTGCTATTAATACTGCTTAGACGTCGAGAAAGACGATAACTTTATCGGCCTTGACGTGCATGATTCCACCCGATATCTGAATCCGCTGATCACCCCGCGTCGAACGAATGGTCAACTCACTGGGCGTCAGCAACGTAATGAAGTTGTGGTGGGTTGGTAAGATATCAAAAGCGCCGGTTTCATTCTCGCCGCTAATACTAAAGGCTTCGCCCTCGTAGTAATTCTTGAACGGGGAGTGGATTTTGACATTCATGCTGAGCGTGCCGTTTTTTGTGGGAGCACTGAGTTCGGCGGCCGCTTGCTTTTCTTCCTGTTCGCGAAGGCTCTCAACCACGGCTTCGGTGTCATTAATATGGTGCTGTTGATCGACGGGTGATGGTTTGCTCATACGACGATTTCTTCGATACTCTTCAGGGTATCTTCGCGGCTAAAATAATCGCCCGGAACACCGTTCATCTTAGTCATGACGTTCATATTCTGGGTAAAGTTAGCAATCAACTTTTTAGCTTTAGCGTAGTCGGCCCTATCGGCCGGAGAGAGCTCGTTCTCACCAATAATGGCAATAATACCTTTAAGCGATTCATATTTTTGGAGCAAGGCCTGTACCTGGACACTTAACAAATAATGCCGATCGCCAACAATTTCGGGCGTGAGCAGTGATGAACTGGTCAGGCTTAAGTCGACGGCTGGGCGGATACCCTGCTCAGCCACCTTACGGGACAAGACGATAATTGAGTCCATTTCGTGCTGAATAAACTGGACGGCTGGGTCAGAGATATCATCGGCCGGGACATAAATAGTTTGTACCGATGTGATGGAACCATTTTCATTCGAACTCAAACGATCTTGCAAAACCTTTACATCAGAGAAAATAGTTGGTTCATAGCCGCCTTCGTTCGGGATCTGATCGAGGATGGTCGCCAGCTCGTTGCGGGCCTGTACGTAACGAAACATATTATCGGCAAAGAACAGGATATTCTTTTTCTGTTCGTCCCGAAAATACTCGGCGGCGGCGGTGGCCGAAATACCTACTAGGGCACGTTGGACCGGATTTTCATTCATCTGTGCAAAGAACATGCAGGTGTTTTTGAGCAGGTCATTTTCTTTGAGCGTTTCGTAGAGTTCATGGCCTTCCCGAATACGCTCACCAATGCCCGCGAAAAACGAGAGCCCCGTGCCGCTCCGGGCCACGTTATTAATAAGCTCCATGGTTAGCACCGTCTTACCGACACCGGCACCGCCGACAATACCAATCTTGCGACCCTTTACAAACGGTGTAAAGAAATCAATCACTTTAATACCGGTTTCGAGGACTTCTGGTTTTGATACCGAAAAGTTGGTCGAGCGTTTTGGTATTTTCAGAATATCTTTGTGCTCGATCTCGTCGGCAAACGCCTCCAGACCATCGAGTGGATCGCCCAGCGCATTTAAAATACGGCCGATGGTAGCATCGCCAATTGGGATCTCGATGCCTTTGTGAGTTCGCTCGGCTTCCATGCCTTTCATAATGCGTAAATCGGACCGGACATTCAAACAGAAAGCCACGCCGCCCGGCTCAAGGTGATCGACTAACAACTTCGTACCGTACCCGTTTTGTACTTCGACCAATTCGTTCACACTCGGTACATCCTCGTCAAACTGGGCCCGAATGACCAAATCCTTAACGGTAATAATGACACCTGGCATTAGATTTTCACCTCGCGACGACTTTTTTTCATACCGTTAATACTCTCCTTAAGTCGTTCATCTTTTACGCTCCGCCGCGCCCGGTTAAAAGCGAGGTGCAAGTCGGATCGGGATTCATCGGCACGTTGGTGCGAAGCGCTCATCGCTCGGAAACGGCTGGCGTACTGCGCCAGTTTAGATTCAAGGATCAACTGGCTCACCGCAATCTGCGTCATCGTCCGCTCCAAGTGAGCGGCCACGGCGTAGGTACTCGGTTCGAAAATATAGTTATGCTCACTAATAACTTCGTCAGGCTTATCGCTGCCGTCGGCTCGCTCTTTGATGGCGGTCGACAGTTCAATCCGGCGAACATCTTGCACCATCAGTGAAACATATTCTTGGTAGAACATTTTCGTAGTTTTGTAGCGCTGCACTTGGCGAATGATTGGCATCACGTTAATGTTTTGATCTTTGGTTGGCAGCTTGAAGTATTTGGTATACGAAATACCGCGTTGGGCCAACTGCATCGCCCCGTGGTGCCCAATCACGATAATGTCGTTTTTATCTTTGTCGTAGGTCGTCAGCATGAGGTGGACCAGCTTCTGGTCGATGTCGCCGCTAAAGCCGCCTTCAGCAGTAATAATGACGTATAATTCTTTGTCAATCAGCTCGGCGGCCGCATCGTCACGTCCAAAGCTGAACATGCTATCGACGCGTAGTTGAGTGTATATCTGCCAAAGTTCATTAAAAAAATTAGTAGACTGCATGACTTGGTTCTTAATCTGTGAAATGCGCATACTGGCAATACCTTCGAATACGCTCGTTAACTCGACGAGCGTCGCCATCGAGGCTTCCTCGCGGATGAGCTCGTTTGGGCGCTTCATTTAGCTGCCCCAGTTAGTTCTTTTTTAGGCTTGGCATCGTCGGGTTTGGCTGCCGGCGGTTGCTCCGGCTCGGCGAGCGGTTCAGCTGGTGCACCCTTGAGCACGATGATACATTTGGCTTTGAGATCGGCGCGAACGGCATCGTACTCTTCGTCTTTGGTGACCTTGCTGGCAAAATCACGGCAGTGCAGCTTGAGCAAATTCAAATCGAGGTTTTCGCCGTCAGCGGTGTTTAAAATCAAGTCGAGCATCAGCTGTTGGGACATCAGCGAAAACGTGTCGGATGGGCTTTGGGTGATGATTTCGAATATGTTTCTGCCGGTTTCCAATGCCCGCTTAGCCTCAACTGCCAGCTCGGAACCAAAGTGTGAAAACTCTTCGGCTTGCCGGTAGTCAGCCAGGGTCTTGAGAGTTTGAGCCGCCAAGGTTTTTTGACGCCTATTGTGGCCGATGCCACCGGCACGAGTCACACTCAAGCCGATATTCATGGCTGGGCGGACACCGCTCCGGAAAGTATCCATATCAAGAATCCACTGCCCGTCGGTAATCGACATAATATTGGTCGGGAGGTAGGCGGTAATATCACCGTTGGCGGCGTGTATCACCGGCACACTCGTCAAACACTTGCCGTTACGATCCAGTCGTCCGGCCCGCTCGAGCAAACTGGAGTGGGCATAGAACATATCACCAGGGTAGGAGTCTCGGCCTGGGCTGACGCCGGACAATAGCGCAACTTCGCGGTACGCGTGGGCGTGGCTGGTCAAATCGTCATAAATGATAATTGTGTCTTGATCACAGCTCTGCCAGAGATATTCGGCCATCGAGCAGGCTACGTACGGAGCCAGATAGCTCATGATCAACGATTCAAACATCGTCGATACCACGACGATAGCTTTTTCGAGTCCGCCGCTTTCTTGCAAGCGGCTGAGTAGCGCGTCAACGTCGCTTCGGCGCTTTGCAATCATGCAATAAACCACAATCTGGTCGGTATTTTTTTGGTTCATCGTCAGCTGAGTAGCCATCGTACTCTTACCAGATTTGCTATCGCCCAGTAGTGCCATGCGCTGGCCGCGCACAATCGGAAACAACGAATCAATCACGGTGATACCGCTCTCCAGTTGATCTTCGAGCAAGCGGCGTTCGAATAACGGTGGCGCGGTGTTAAAGACGGGCCAGACGCTATCGGCGGCAATCGGTCCCTTGCCATCAAGCGGCTCGCCCGTGACCGATACGACCCGCCCAATGAAGTCCTTGCCAACTTTTGTGACAAGCTCTTGGTGTTGGACGACTGCCACAAGACCAACCCGCAGGCTTTCGACGCCCAGATGCAACACCACTACATGATCAGTCTGGACTTGGTGGACGAAACCTTTGCTGCCGTCTTCGAACATAACGAGCGCATGCACCGCGCAAGGCTGAAGGCCGCGAACCTTAATCAAAAACTTATCGACGGCAATAACTTCCCCGACCGGATTACCGGCCTCGATGAGCTTATCAAAGTGCTGACCGCTCGGACTCATTTCGATAACTCCTGCAGTTGCGTCGTCAACAGTTGCCGGTTCTGAGTCAGGTGCTCACGCAGCGAAAAATCAAAATACTTATTGGTGCTGCGCACGATACACCCGGCCCCAATCGTCGGCTGCAGCCCTATCGTTAATAGCACAATCGGGTCAATCTCTTGACGCAACCACTGCACCAGTTTCTGGGTAAATACCGGTGAAGGGTCAGCCCCAAAGCTAATGTGTAACACCGGCGCACACTCTCTGGTGTGGGTGAGGAACTTTTGCAATGCACTAAAGTCGGCTTCGTCGAGGAGGTTGAGTTTATTAAGTTCAATGGCCTGATCAAGCAGCTTTGACGTTTTAGGTAATTTGGGTGCAGTGTCGGGCTTGAGCCGCAGCTGCATCAGAAAGTTTTCGAGCGTAGCCAACTCCCGTAACATTCGACCGAGGTCAACCGGCCCAACTACCGAACCGGGTAATACCAGCGTGCGGACAGCCGTTTTAGGCGCCATTATTGATGTCCTCGATCATGGCTTTCTTATTCGTCTCCAGATCAGCCAGGATGTACTCGAGCTGATCGTTGAGGTCTATCTGATTACCGATCGCACTCAGGACGTAGTGGTTGATAATGTCGGTCATATTTTCTTCAAACCGTTTTACGAGTTGTTGCTTCTCGGCGACGATTTCTTTCTGAACCTCAATACCGAGTTGGGCGCGCTGCTCATCAATAGCCGCATTGGTCTTCTGGATCGACTGGATCGCCAGATTCTTGGCATCCATAATCGATTCTTCGTACTTAGCAAACTCATCCTGGAGCTTGCGGGTGATCTCAGTCTTCATGTACTCGTTGAGCTGTGAGGTAGTGAGCCGAAGATCCTGCTGCAAAAACATAGCATTCTCACCAATGATCTTTTCAAAGTGCAAGCGGCCGCGATTGCGGAGCTCTTCCCGGAAGTCTTCATTAAAAATATGCTCGACGTCGTCTTCAACAGCCGTTTCGAGCGACGCATTGGGATCTTTAGGATCACGGCTTTTACCGGCGGAGACGCCACCGCTTAACTTTACTATCAGCCACACAAATGCCACGCCGACTGCCGTCAGCAAACCTAAGATTAAATACAGCCACCAAATTGTCATTATTTTTGTTTACCCACCATAGTATTTTATCTATGCCTATGTACTTTTTTTGGTACGATGCCAGCTTATTTTACAACTGAGCTTGGCCGCTTAGCGACTGCTCGTTTACCTGTTGGATCATAATTTCTAAAGTGCTAAAGCTTCAGGAGTAAGTATACCGCAAATACGCCAACAACAAAAATTATCAGTCCGGCAGCCACGGTCTGAATCAAACTACGAATTATTGACTGGCGCGACAATGGGTTACGGCCAATGGCCGCCATGCCACTTTTGACGCCGCTATAGAGGAGATTGCCCGTCACGATAGCGCTCACCAGCAACGTAATCGTACCGAGATAGATACGAGCCGCACTGACCGGCTTTCCAGCAATCGCAATGGCTGTTTTCCCCAAAAAGCTCGGCACATAATCGGTGGCCTTGGCCGCCAATGGGTTGTGAGCAATTTCAAGATTAATAGGGATACGGCCAATCGCCACCTTAGCAGTGTGCCCTTTGTCGTCCTTAACATCAACGCTGCCTTCAACGTTGCTCGTACCCGTAAAACTACCGGCGGCTTTACCCAAGATGACGGTTTGTTCGGCACCGGCTTTCATGCCGATACCAGCAAGCGAGGAGATAGTGACGTAGTCGCCGACCTTAATCGGGCCATTCTGAGTACTGACGAGGGCCGTATAGCGCCCATAGGTCGCCACAAAAACCTGCTGGCTTTTGACGTCTTGTGGAGTCAATGTCAACGCAGCATCATTGGCAGCAACGGTCACACCAAGCATAGTGGCAATACCGCCCTTACTGAGCGGCTCAACCGCCGAGGAATCCCCGCCTTTGAGTTTAACGATCATACCCAACTGAACCGACGCATCGGCATTATAGCTTTGCGTAACTGCTTGGCTGATATCTTGATTGCCGGTCGTCGTTTTTACGGCCGCTGCAACGCTGATCGGCAACAACAGCAACAACCCAAGAGCGGCCAGTAGTGGTACTATTTGTTTCAAACGGGGTTTTAGGCTAACCATAGCTATGGCTAGAGTATACCGCTTTTGTTTAAGATTAACGAACTCAGTGCCTATCTCCACCTGCTAGGGTGGATCGGAACAGGGAGAGGCTATGTAGCGGCTACTACGTAGCGAATTCTGCGAGCAATTGCACTGCCCGTTCAACCATCGTAAGCGTCGTCGGGCGGCCCATACTAAACCGTAGTGAAGATTGAGCATCGGCCGTCGCTAAGCCAATGGCACGCAGTACATGGGAAGCTTCTTGGTCGCTGGCGCTGCAGGCCGAACCGGCCGCCGCCATCACACCGGCCGCGTCGAGCTGAATCAGTAAACGCTCATTGTCGAGCCCCGGGATGGTCAGGTGAATATTATTGGGCAAACGGTGTTTGAGTGATCCGTTAATGGTGGCAGTGGGCAACTGGGCGGTGATGAGCTGGATAAATGATTGTTGCAATTGTCGCATACGCTTCACTTCACTCGTCCGGTCTTGTTGGGCATAGTCAAAGGCCGCCGCCAGACCAATCGCCCCAGCCACGTTTTCGGTGCCACTCCGTAACTCCCGCTCTTGGCCGCCGCCGTCAATCAGCGGGCGCAGCACCAAACTACCACGCACGTACAAGGCGCCGCTTTGTTTGGGGCCATACAGCTTGCCGCCGTTGATTGTCATCAGGTCGACGCCAAGCCGGGTCACGTGCACATCCAAATAGTTACCAGCCTGGCAAGCATCAGAATGCAGGTAGAGCGGTAGCAGGTTGCCGTCTGCCACCCGTTGTTTTTTAATAGCTTGCACTATGGCGGCGACTTCGTGGAGCGGCTGAACCGAACCAATCTCGTTATTGGCATACATAATGCTGACCAACACTGTGTGGTCGTTAATCGTTCGTTGCAGCCCATCGAGGTCAATTCGGCCGTCGGATTGCACCGCGGCTTCGCGGCAATCATATCTCCGGGCCGGCTCGAGCACGGCGCTGTGCTCAATCGCACTCACCACAATATTGGCCGCTGGGTATTGCCGCATAACCCCGTGAATGGCGAGATTATTGGCTTCAGTGCCGCCAGCGGTAAACACGACCTCGCTCGGCCGGCTGCCAAACCAATAGGCAATGCTGGTCCGGGCGGCTTCGAAAGCCACCTGCACTTCGCGGGCGGCTCGGTAGGTGGCCGATGGGTTATAGAACTGGGCACGGGCATACGGCTGCATAGCCACTAACACTCGCTCATCGACCGGCGTGGCCGCTGCATAATCGAGATAAATAGGTAATTGTGGCATTGGATATGTAGCCGTGGTTCAAAAACCGTTAGCGGCTAAGCGGCTTGAGTTTGTGAGTTATAAAATTCGTCGACGCGTTTTTCATAGAGTTCAACGGCTTGATACAGGTTGACGGCTTCAGCAAATGGTACGGGCTGATAGGGTTGATTGTCTTGGGCTTTGAGAACGGTGTTGGCGCGCACATCGTAGCGGGTCGTAACGATACGGCGCTGCTTTTGTTCATCGATCCACTCTTCATGCCAAATCCAGGTGTATTCGTCGAGACAGAAGAATTCGCGGCGGTGACCAGCCGGTACGGGGCCAAACAATTGGCCGCCAATTTTAGCTTCTTTGTGAATTAAATCACGGTACGCCTGGGCTTCGCGTTCAACCCGCTTGTTGGTGCCGAGCAGTGATAGGATTCTCATGCTGCCTGCCTAAAAGTACCATTTTGCGGTTCCGCCCACCGGTCGACTCCACCCTGTTGTTCCGTGTGAGCATCATTGATTTCTCGACGAATTTTATCCAATTGAAAATCACCAAACGTGGCCTGTTCAGGGGCGAGGAAATCCTCAATTGACGGCCCAGCTTCGGGTACATTCTGTACTCGAGGCACAAGGGATAATTTGGGGTCTTGATTTGGAGTCAATAGAGGTGATTCTGAGGTTAAAGCCTCCGTCATTTGCCCTACGACGGCCACGCCCAGTCCAAGCTTGAGTTGGTTCACTGCCCGTAACACCTCCAGATTTGCCGCTAAGCCTCTCTGCGCATTGTAACGAGCCATTTGATAGGTTCTCTGACGACGGGCTTCTATAGAGATAACCTGATCGGCCGATTGTTCTGGTGATTGATACGTATTGCTCATAGTCATTCTCAAATGCCGAACAGTGTCTGTGCGTTGGCGGTAGTAGCGGTCGCAAGCGCTGATATATCAGTCCGCTGGAGGTCGGCTAGAAATTTTGCAACAGTTAACACATGTAGAGGCTCGTTTATACTACCACGATAGGGGGTAGGTGTCAAGAAAGGAGCGTCCGTTTCGAGCAGCAAATTACCAAGCGGAATCGAGCGATACACCGAAATCTGAGCCGGGTCTTTGGCAAATGTCGCAATGCCGTTTACGCCGACATACAGCCCGCCCGCAATTGCCCTTTCTAAATTTGCCTGATTGTCAGTAAAGCTGTGCAGTACACCGCGGATTTTTTGGGTTCCGCCGCGGTAGCTGTCAAATATCGGCCAAAAATCGTCAAACGCCTCGCGGACGTGAAAGATCAGGGGTAGATTATGCTCCATCGCCAGCTCGATTTGAAATCTGAGCACCGTTATCTGGTCGGCCCGCGGTGAATGTCCGTAGAAATAATCGAGCCCACACTCCCCGATGGCGCTGACTCCGGGCTCAGCGACGAGCGCGGCGAATCGGTCGAGCTTAGCTTGGTCCCGGGCGTAATCCTTGGTTTCATGGGGATGGATACCAATACTAGCCCAACAGTTGGCATGGCTCTGGGCAAACTCAATCGCCAGCTGGCTATCAGCCAAGTCGCAGCCGACACAAATTAGTCTAGTAACCCCGGCCGCGCTAGCCCGCTCAACTAGCGCGCTGCCCGTGAGTGAACTGTCCTTGGCCCATATGTCGCGTGTTGACCGTTCGCCACTAGCCGCGCCAGCCGACTGAATGTGGCAGTGGGTGTCAACGAATTCCATCAGCTCCTACCCCCCAGCTGACACATCCTGCTTGGGAAATAGAGTACCTTGAATAGGCCGAACGATACCTTCGGCAAAGACATTGTGAATACGCAAAGCGGTTTCAGGCATGAGTGGTTCGAGCAAACCAGCAATTTCGAGCAGATTACTCGCCAAATAAGCCAGCACTTCCCGCAAGTGGTCTTCGTCGCCGGTTTTGGCAATCGCCCATGGCTTTTCCTCGTCGATGTATTGATTGAGGCCGCGGACCTGCTCCCAGACGTGATCGAGCGCGCGGTCAAATCGGCAGACAGCCATCGCCTCTTGGTACTGAGCCATGTCGTGTTCAGAGTCCGGAATATCACCGATAATACCATTCTGGTATTTGGTGATCATGGCGACAGTCCGTTGGACGGCGTTGCCAAGTTCGTTGGCGAGCTCGTTGTTATAGGCCGCTTCAAATGTATCCCAACTAAAGTCACCATCATTGTAACTGGGAATGTGCCGTAGGAAGAAATAGCGGAACGGATCAGTGCCATACTTCTTGATGACATCGTCGGGCGAGACAGCGTTGCCCAAGCTCTTGCTCATTTTTTTATTATCAACTGTCACGTAGCCGTGGACGTAGAGCAGCTTTGGTAATTCCAGGTCGAGCGCCAGCAACATTGCCGGCCAGATGGCTGCGTGAAAACGCAAAATCCCTTTGCCAATAACCTGCACGTCAGCTGGCCAATAGTCGGTAAAATCCTGGTGTTCGGGGTAGCCGAGCACTGTAATGTAGTTCATCAGGGCTTCAAACCAGACGTACATCACCTGGTGGTCATCGCCCGGTACGGGGATGCCCCAGTTAATTTTATCCTTCGGCCGCGACACGCTAATGTCCTCGAGGCCGCTATTGAGCAAGCTGAGAATTTCGTTGCGCTTGCCAGCTGGCAGGATCAAAAGCTCGTTCGATTCAATCGCCTTGAGGACAGGCGCCGTGTAGTTGCTGAGCTTAAAAAAGTAGTTTTCTTCTTCGATTTTCTCGTACGGACGGTTATGGTCGGGGCAGACGCCGTTATTAGCCTTAACATGGGCTTCGCTAAAGAATTCTTCGTCGCCGGTACAGTACCAGCCAACATACTTTGACTTGTAAATATCTTTTTGCAAAGCTTGCCAAATTAATTGGGCGCGCTGTTCGTGGCCGGGGTCGGTCGTGCGGATAAAACGGTCGTTGCTGATGTTCAGGCTTTTGGCAAGGGCGCTAAACCGGGCACTCATTTTGTCGGCCAGTTCTTTTGGCTTAAGGCCGAGTTCGGCGGCTTTTTCGGCGATCTTGCCGCCGTGCTCATCACTGCCGGTGCTAAAGATGACATCGTCACCGTTCTGGCGGGCTTGGCGGGCCAACACATCGGCCATGACAAACTCCATGGCGTGCCCGAGGTGCGGTTCGCCGTTTACGTATGGAATAGAGGTGGTTACGTAGTATTTACTCATAAACTTAAGTGTACCTGTTTACGGAAATAATTAGAAATGTCAGATCATCGACCGACACCAAAGAGTTGTCTTGCTACCCAGTCGACGTTTGGGCGGCTGGCGCTGAGCGGGCAAAATCAGGGTCCTGGCATAACTACGCTACACTATGGTTATGCTTAACACTACACTCCGGGCACTCCATGATACAAAAGTGCGCACCATCCAAAGTCAAATAAAGGGCTACTATACCACGAAGCAACGAGCGAAGATCTACCATGGCTCATCTAACTCCACGCGCCCCTTCACGGCGAATGGGCTCCGCTACGTTGATGTGAGTGCACTCGCTACTATTATCGAGATTAATAACACTGAGGGCTACGCGCTGGTCGAGCCGAATGTGGCACTCGATGCACTGGTTAAAGCTACCGCCAAACAAGGCCTCATTCCGCCGATGGTGGCTGAATTTCCAGGTATTACGGTCGGCGGTGCCGTCCAGGGCGGGTCGGGCGAGAGCAGTTCGTTTAAGTGGGGCACCTTCGATGAAACTTGCCTCGAATATGAGGTTGTTTTGGGTGATGGTGAAAAAATAGTAGTTTCACCGACAGAGCATAGTGATTTATTCTCCGGGCTGGCGTGCGCGTTTGGCTCACTAGGCGTACTCACCTTATTGAAAATCAAGTTAGTGCCGGCCGCAACCTACGTAAAACTCGCCTACTATCCAGTCGATAATTTTGAGGCGGCGACTGCCGACATTCAAAAATATTGTCAAACGGAGGCTGATTTCGTCGATGGCATACTCTTCTCAAAAGACAACGGCGTGATTATGGTCGGATCGTATACCAACGCGGCCGACCTGCCGGTTACGCGCCTCAGTCGTTTAAGGGATGAGTGGTTTTATATCCACGCGCGTCACATCAGCCGCCAGCCTGCATTCTACGAAGAACTTATACCGCTCAAAGACTACTTGTTCAGATATGACAAAGGGGCTTTTTGGGTGGCGAAACTTGGTTTTAATCGAGTACCCTTTAATCGCTTGACGCGGCTAGTGGTGGCGGGTCTCCTAAGTACCAGAACCCTGTTTAAGTTATTACATGGCTCCAATTATGGCTACGTCTACCTGGCGCAGGACCTGTGTTTGCCCAGACAAAACGTGACCAAGTTCTTGGAATTTGCCGACACCGAACTTAACATTTACCCCTTATGGCTCTGTCCGCTGAAGCCGGCGGCGCTCGGTACGTTGTCACCGGCGGCGCTGGCGACGGATTTGGTCATCAATGTTGGAGTTTGGGGAGAAATGAAGCCTTCTGAAATTAATTTCAGCGAGCGAAATCGAGGGCTCGAAGCCACCGTTTTTGCGTTGGGCGGACGCAAGGTGTTGTACGCCCACGCCTATTACACCAGGGCTGAATTCTGGGATATCTATAACCAAGCAGGTTATGAAAAACTACGGGCAGACTATCACGCCGACATCGTTTTCCCGGACGTTTACCAAAAAACGAGCACCCCGACCTTGCCGGCTCGACCTTCAAAGCTGGGCGGCCTAACCGCGCTCTTCACTTCGCCCTATAAGCCGCAATAAAACACTTCCGACCAGACCCGCATTGAGCGCTAACGTCTCATCGATACAAAACACGTGGATTGGAAGGGGGCTTCAAAAAACAGTAACGCTGTTATGTAAGTCCGCCTATGTAGTCGGGTAGGGATTATAGGGAATTATCTGATTGCGACGGAATACTTTTCGCTCAAGGGTTGCAAACTGGGCACTCCGAACTTTGTAGCCATTTGATCAAACTTTACAACTTTGTCGTTTCCGAACTTCGCGATATCCTGCCGGTACCACTCGTAACTGTTGAAGTAGGGTGGGGTTGTTTTGGAATGAAACTTATCAGCGTACATGATCAGCAGCTCTTCATTAGACTCTGCCAGGTAGTTTGCAGCTGGTAAGGGTAACTTTTGGTTGATGACGTCTTGTTTGGTTAGGCCGACTCCAGTGTGATGGGCGGCGAAGCGCCAGATTGCTTCCGGAAAGTTTTCTTTTTTTAGAATTTTCTCACCCTCAATGCCATGGGTAATGTACTGCACGTTTGGGCGCAATTTGCCATTACTCCCAAACAGTGGGTAGACACCGATGTCGTGCAGCAACGCACCGGCTCTTACCAGCTCGCGGTCGATAGCGACGCTGTTTTTTTCAATAAGTTGGAGGGCAATGTCATAGATGATTTGACAGTGCGTGAACACTAAGTCATAGACTTCATCGCTGGGAGCGTATTTTTTGTGGAGGGCTGTAATATCGGCAAATGAATACTGCATGCTGCCCATTATAGGACCCTTTCGTTTGTAACTTTATCGTCCGGCAAGACTCAGTGAGTTCGTATGCAGTTTGAGCACTCAAGTGAATATGCATTTTTTTGAGTTTGCGAATCAACATAATCAATAGTTTTATCATATGCTTTTTTGCTACACATAGCGTAGACATCGAACCTGTGTGCTCGGTCATTTCTAACATGTACGTAAAGGTATGCCCGTGCAGCTAGACCAATACTCGTCATAACAGTTATCCAAATCATTCAAAACCTTTTCAGTAAAGAGGTTATATCTCATTACCTGCTATGAGGGGATAGTCTCCCAATTTCATCTAGTACATAGCTGTTTCGATATGCTACTGTGTGTTGATGAAAAACCCACCAGGTACTGAGCAATTGCGGCGCTTCCGCCCGCGTTTGCGCTATGAATTGCTTGACTGCGCCATTTTGGGTCACGAGCTACTGGGGACAAATGCCAGCAAACTGCGCGCCAGTGACAACATATTTGCACGCGAATCCGGCGGGCTACGCTGGTACCGCTGTTTGCGCTGTGATTCGTGGCTGCCGTTGCCGCTGCCGCAGCACCCGACCGAGCCGTACCCGCCCAAGCGCGCGGCAGTCGATTTACCACTGCGCGGCAAACCTTTACGCGATCGCTACGTGCTCCGGCTGATTGCAATCGACCGAGCGTTTCACGTCGTAATTTTTAGTGCGCTGGCGGCTGTAATCTTGGTGTTTAAGGGCCACGAACAACAACTGCAGCACATATATGCCCAGGTGTTGACTGCCATACAAGGCGGCGTGCAAGGTCCGACCGTGGCGCATCCTTATCTAAATAAGTTTTCACACGTGTTTACGATTACTCCGGCCCACCTGAACACAACCGCCCTATTGCTGCTGGCGTACGCTACCCTTGAAGCGATTGAAGCCGTTGGTTTGTGGCAAGCCAAGCGCTGGGCCGAATACCTGACGTTTCTGGCAACAATCTCGCTCCTACCACTCGAAGTCTACGAACTGACGCACCACTTCACGATCTTCAAAGTACTCACGCTCGTCATTAATCTCGCCATCGCCGGGTATCTGCTCTACGCCAAGCGCCTGCTTGGCATCCGCGGCGGCGGCGCGCACGAGGCGGCGGCGCGGCAGCGGGACAGCGGCTGGGCAGCGATTGAGCGGGCCTCGCCCGGCTCAGAAGCCACACCGATTAATTAGTAAGCCCGAGGTGGGCAATCAGGCGATCAATAAACACACTTTGTGAGGCAAATATTTTTGGCCGGGCGGCAGCAATAGTAAACCATGCAGCCCGGTCATTCTCGGGGAATTCTTGGACCAAGCCCGTTTTGGGCGGCCACTCCATCGAAAAATTATTACTCGAAAACTGCGTGATGTCGATATCTCCCCCGACCGCCCAAATAAAGTTAAGTTTGCCGTTCGTTTGCTTGTGGGTGCCCAGATCGATGAGTTCACCCGGCGGCGGCACGACCCCAACCTCTTCCTTGAACTCGCGGTAGGCAGCTGCCACATGGTTCTCACCGGCGTCCAGTTCGCCTTTCGGGATCGACCAGGTATCTTTGTGGCCATATATCGGTCCGGCGGGGTGTACCAGCAACACCTCGACCCTATCATCCAAACGTCGAAAGACGAGTAAACCGGCGCTTTGCTTCATCTTATTTGAAGAGTTTAGCGACCGCTTCGCGTTCGACATCATCGAGTTCGGCAAACAGATCGGCTTCAAATTTTTCGGACACGGTGTAAAGATAATCGTTCTCGGACCGAGGAATGACATGAAAGGTTAGATGGTTTACTTTGAGAGCGTCTTGGTTGAGGTACGGCCGGTAGTTCTGCCGGATGTCACAACCCTCGCCGAGCGCACCGATAACGCGCTGCTGGATGTCATAAATCAAATCAAAAATATTCTTGAGTTCGAGTTCGGTTAACTCCCAAGGCTTTTCGACGTGGCGTTTAGGCATGACTAAAAAGTGGCCAGGCACTTTGCGCGGATCGCTCAGCATGGCCTGGGCCTGGCCGTTTTCTAATAACACTCTCTCTTGCGGGTTGCAAAATGGGCAATCAATCACGGACATAGTACTTCCCTCCTTATGGATTAGGCTTCAATTATAGCGGACGATCGACGTAATCTTGGCACAGGCGTTCAAACACGCCGTTAGTCCAGCCAAACCCTTCCTGAGACGGGTAGACGCCCTTGAGGGGCGGCTTATCCGGGGAAACAACATTGTACTTCTCCAGGAAGACGCCGTGGTTGTTGTACCAATTAAGGTTGGTCTTGAGCCACTTCATGGCAATGCGGCGGGCGTCGGCGTGGTAGCCATAGCGCTCGAGGCCCTTAATGACAATATAGTGCAGTGGTGCCCAACCGTTGGGGTAAGCCCATTGGGTTGGCATGCTGCCAAGCACAAACTGGCCGACTGGCAACGAATCGGTGGTAGCGAGGCCGCCCTTGTTTTCGAACCGGCGGAGCGCCTTCACGAGAGAAGCGGCTTGTTTATCCGTGACCATGCCAGCCCACATTGGGAAGTAAGCAGCGAGGCTGCTCGTGCTGCTGCGCCGACCTTTTACGTAATTATAGTCGTAATACATGCCGCGCATACGGTCCCACATCAATCCGTTCATTGTCGCTTTGCGCTCGCTCGCGGCGGCATCCCAAACAGCAGCTTCAGCCTTATCGCCCAGGATGATCGCGGCCCGGGCAAAGTCGGTCTCATATTTGTAGAGTAGCGCATTTAAATCCACCGGCAAGAAATTAAGGGCCCGGCGGTTAAAGCGGGGTGTCATATCCCAACCACTCTCGGCTTCCGCCAAATCGTGCAGGTAGTTGATGTCATAGTAGCGGCTGAGACCCCTGTGCACATTGCGCTCATGGGGTTTTTTGACGCCCAACCACACCGTTTGATACTCCTGCTTCGCGAGCTCGATGGCGGGCTTGAACCATTTGATACCGGGATCGTAAGCCTCGTAGATATCAAAAATAAAGGTCGTTAAAAATGGCGGCTGCGATCGGCCCATCAGGTAGGTGCGCGACGCGTTAGGGATTATTTTAAAGCGCGTAAACAGCGCCATCAAGTCTTCTAAAATACCGCTGACCAGATCTTGGTGTTGACGATCGAGCATGCCCTGCACCATGAAGTAACTGTCCCAGTAGTACAGCTCGTTGTAGTCGAAGCCGGTTTTTTCGGTATAAGACGGCACCAGGTACGGCTTGGGCAAACCTAGCAGGCTTTCATCGTCCTTGGGGTGGAAGCGCTCAACATGGGGCCAATACTCCCGAATATGCTGACGGGCCGCGCGCACGTCGTCGGGCGTGAGGTCTTTATCGGCCCGAAATGGTAGTTGTAGAGTTTTACTGACAAACTTTTTAGCTTTATTGAATGAATTCGGCATACTCCTCTCAGCCTAGCGGTTGGCACCATGCAGGTCAAGCAATTACCGCAATAAAAATCCGCTTGGTGAATGAACTGCATCATGGACGGGTTTACGGCCTAGGCCGCATTGCTCGAGAGATGCCACAGCTGGCAATGTTGGCACAGGTAAGCCTGCACCGTGCTGCCGTAACGGTACTCCACCACAGTAGCGGTCGTTTCAGCTTGTTTGCGCGTGTCAAACGCCAACTTATCTTTGCAAGGTAGTTCGGCGGCGGCCGGATCAATGTTCATACTACTAGTATAGCCCTCCCCTACGCGGCCACGGCGCTGGCGTCGGCCACGATTTCAGCCTTTTTCTCGTGGATGAAGAATAGGGTGATGAGCGACGACAAAAGAGCAAAGCCGATGGCTGTGTATAGTGCGTGGCTAAACCCGGTGACCTGGGCCTGGGCGAGCGAACCGCTACCATGATTGGCTTGCAGATACGCAACGGCGCTGGAGGCCGAGATACCAGACAATATAGCCAGCCCCAGCGAACCGCCAATTTGCTGTGAAGTATTAAGCAGCCCTGAGGCCAGGCCGGACTCCTTGTGGGGGATGCCGGTCGTCGCCGCGATCGTGATCGATATAAACGATAGACCGAGGCCAAAGGCCATTAGCACCAACCCGGGGAACACATTACCAAAATACGTGCCGTTGACACTCAGGTGCGCGAGCAAAAACAAACCGAGCGCCAAAAATAACGGCCCAACGACCAACGGTTTTTTATAGCCGATCCTGCCGATGACGTGCTGCATGAGCACCGAAACGCCGCCAATCACAAACGTTACCGGCAAAAAGCTCAAACCGGAACGTACCGGCGAATAGTGCAATACGGTCTGGAGGTATAGCGACACAAAGAAGAACATCGAGAACGCGCTGGCGGTAATCGGCAGCTGGGCTAGGTTGGCAAAACGAACATTACCGATCTTGAATATGTGCAACGGCATCAGGGCGTGCTTGGAGCGGCTCTCGTTGTAAATAAATGCCGCCAGTAAGCTGGCGCTGAGCGACAGGAATGCCACGGTATGTAGGCTGGCCCAGCCGTAGCTGGGGGCTTTGGTAAGGGTGTACACGAGCAACATCAAGCCAGATGTCACCAGCACAGCCCCGGGCAGATCAAGTTTGTTGTGGTCGAGATCGGCTTTGCTTTCCGGAACGTACATGTTCGCCGCAATCACCACGGCAATACCAACCGGCACGTTCACGAAGAAATTCCAGCGCCAATCCAAGTATTCGGTCAGCAGCCCGCCAAACAAAACACCGGCCGCAGCCCCACCGGCAGCCACAGCTCCCCAAACACTGAGCGCCTTGGCGCGTTCCTTACCTTCACGAAACGTGGTCAGCACAATCGACAGTGCCGCCGGAGACATAAAGGCCGCCGCCAAGCCTTGCACGCCCCGCAGCACTACTATCATCGTAGTGTTTTGCGACAAACCGCAGAGTAACGAGGCAACCGCGAAAGAACTAGCTGCGTAAACAAACATTTTTTTGCGCCCATATAGATCGGCGGCCCGGCCACCCAGTAGCAGAAAGCCTCCAAAAGCCAGCGTATACGCCGTTACAACCCACTGTAAACTACTAGGACTGGTAAAGTGCAGGCTGCGGTAGATAGACGGCAGGGCGACGTTCACGATCGAGCTATCGAGCACGACCATAAACTGCGCCACGGCCACAATCAACAATATTAAATTCTTATGCACTACTCGTCTGACCATTGGTTCACCTCTCTAGATTACGTAATACTGTCTATGTTCATTACTATATTAAGTACAGTATAGCAGCTCAATCGAGCCAACTGAAGATTTCCTTGCAGCCAAAATTTGATATACCCGAGCGCGCTGGCCATTCGCCAGGCCCGCCCCCGAATAAGCTATTGCTTATTTATATTAAAGTGTGATTATGTATTGCTTTATAGTTTTATTTATGCTATAATCTAATTCAGCAAATTGAGGTATTGCGGTGGGAAATTACTCCCGTACGCACCCTATTGGAGTAAGCCGAGCATGAGCCTGAACGAATTTAACGACTACTACCCCCAGCTCCTACAGCTACACCGTCGCAGCTTGAGGCTGAGCTGGCTCAAATCAATCGTTCAACTCAAAAAGGCCAACCGCCGCGCCCGCAGCAAAACCCTAGCCTATGCGCGCCGCCAATATTACCCCACCGCCGCCTTCGCCGATGCCCGCGTGGCCATCGCCCGTAATGAAGATATCTTCATTACCACGCTCGTACTGATAGTAGTGCTGACGTTTAGTCTCACCACAACTGCGCTGCAATTTTTATTGACTTTCCTCGGTACCGCCACAGCTGTGGCCGACCTGACTGGTATAAACGGCGGGCTGTTACTGCTTGTCACTTTCGCCATCCCCGCCCTGCTCTGCAGCTGGGTCGCTGCCTGCCTTATCAATATGTTCTCAATTGCCATCATGGACGGTGCCACCCGTAAGCCACATCGCTCGCTTCGACTGACAATCAAACAAAGTTTACGTACGGCCAGCCGCACGGCTAATGCCTGGTTCATATTTGTCTCCCTGCTCGGCACCGTACCATTGCTGATTTTGATTGCAGGCTCGATTGCCTCAAGTGTTGCGGGTGTTTCAAAAGCTGCAATCATGGCAACTGTGCCCTTTGCTCTCACCGCCTGCGCTGTTTGGGCCATCTACATCCTCGCCCAATACAGCCTCGTACCGTCGGTCGCACTATTCGAACCAAACCTGCCCCTTCTGAAAGCGTTCGGTCGCAGTCGCCAGCTCGTCAAACGCCGAGGGCGGTTTTTTAGCCTCGCCGTCTACCTACTAGCCGTCCTCGCCACCGTCGTAGTTTATTCATTTGCCAGCTTCGTCCAGAGCAGCCTCCACATTGATAAAGCCGCGCTAGTCTCGATTGGGTCAATGGCGGCCGTACTGAGCGCCCACGGCCTGATGGTCATGCTCTACCGCAAGCGTAAACTCGCCCGCAAAAACTAGTATTCTGTCAGGCTCTTAGTCTTGGACGGCGACTAATTGCACTTCAAACACCAACACGGCGTTCGCCGGGATTGGCCCCTGTCCAGCCGTACCATAGCCGACAGACGGCGGTATAATAATTAACCGCTTCCCGCCAACTTTCATACCCGCAATGCCCTGTTCCCAGCCGGAGATAACTTGATGGGCGCCAAGCGTAAACGTAAAGGCCTGCAGCTTGCCATCGCTGCCGGTTCGTGAGGCATCGAACAGACTCCCATTCGTCAGCCAGCCCTTGTAGTAGACAGCCGCTTTTTTACCCGCCGTCAGCTCGACACCTTGCCCAACTACCATTTCTCCAAACAGTGCGCTCGTGCCGTCCTTATACTTTTCATAGTCGCTAAATTTGCTCGGATCGAGCTCTTGAGGCGCTGAACTGCTGCCGGCTGCACCAGCCGTTGATTGCTTGGTATCGAGCTGGCCGAGGCTGCTGGCGCCTGGGGTTGTAGCCACGCCCAAATTCGACCCTGTCGACGAGGATTGCTCTCCGGTAGCAGCCACTGCACTCTGGTCAGTCGATTGGGGGATAGTCTCTCCGTAGACGGTTGTGCGGTTGCTTGATATGTTTCGGCCCAGCAGGCTAACGTGAGCATAGTGCGTATACGCCACCCAACCGCCAGCCAGGAGAGCGAGACTAAGTAAGCTGGCGCCCACAATCACCACGTATTTATGAATAAACATCTCTTGAAGTGTAAGCTACGCGCAGCATAAGCACAAACTCCAAAACCTAACGCGACAATTAATGCCAAGTTAAAGCTCGAGCCTACCCAGCTGAGAATGTGTGCGTTTCAATTACCGAGTGATTACCCGCCGCCAGCTACGGGGCAACCTTATCGGCGAAGACAACGAACCGATCCAAGTAATGACGCTGGCTACTATCCCAATCCCCCGCACAGGTTATAAGATTCAAATGCGTTCCACTGGCACTATTAAAAACAGCGTCGTGCTGTTCCTTCTCGCTATAGGTACGGACTTCCCGCACTGCAAACGCAGCCGTTTGACCTTTGGCATCAACGACCATTATCTGGTCCCCCGGCTTTAGCTTATTCAGATGAATAAAGACTGCTGGTTCACCCTTTGGGCCAACCACGTGCCCATCCATTACGGCACTGCCTGTCTCGCCCGGAATCGCACCATACTTATACCAGCCGGCGTTATTGACGCCAGCCGGCGCTGTCATGTCGCCGGTTTTAGTTAGGCCGGTATATTCGATTGTCGTATTGACATTGATTGCTGGGATTTGGAGGCGAACCGGCAGACCCCGATAGGCAACCTTAGGCAGCGGCGTCTGAGTTTCGCGAGTCACTGGTGGGCTGACTTGCTGGACCGGTTTTGCTGCTGGCTTTACTATAAAGTAGCCTATAAGTACCAGCAATCCCACCAAAGCAAGAGCGACTACCAGTGGTAGCCGCTGACTGCGTTTCGTGGACTTATTGCCAGTTGCGAGCCGGTAAATAACTACGCAGCTTGTGAATATTTTTTGCGGAGTAGGTAGGTAGCGGCAGCTAGACCAACGAGGCCGGCGCTAACGCCCATCCATGAGTCATTACTGTGGCGGGCAGCTAATCCAGTGTTGGGCAGACCGGGGGTAGGAGTAGTGGTGCCTGGACCACTTGCTGCAGACGCGCAAACTGGGCTAGTAATGGTGTTCGTATCCAAAGTCACTGCAGCCTGGGCAAAAGCTCGTCCGTTTAAAGTAGCTCCGTTTTGCATGGCTATAGTCGTAAGAGCTAGGACATTACCAACAAGCGTACTGTTTGCGCCCAATATACTACCGGCTGATCCAAGCCGCCACCATACATTACATGAGTCGCCACCGGTGACAGTGGAACTGGCCGCTGTGGTAAGCGTAGCTGCAGACTTAAAGATCCAAACACCCGATCCGCTCAATGTGAGGTTACCAGATATCGAGAAGGTATCGGCACAATAGACACCTGGGCCCAAAGGCGAAACTGTAGTCAAGTCCTTGTCCCCTGTACCTGAATAGTCGGTTGTACATGGCTGGTCTATGCCGGTGGAACCACCCGTGCTCCATACAGTGGTCATGTCGTTGACGGCCGTAGTTAATAGACCGGGATTGTTCCCTGCAACGCCTGCCGGACCATTGCTGTCTACTGCATAGATTGTGCCACCAACTTCTGCTGTAGTCAGCCCAGTGATAAATGTACCGGCGGCTGGGCTTAACCCTACGTCCCGACTAATGACAGAGGTGGGTACGTTTGTAATGGAAGTCTTTGCTAAGACCGAAAAGCTCGCGGCCGTGCCGAGGCTCGGTGAAGTTGCTGCGTATGCGGCTGGCGTGACGGCGAAGACTGCTAGTAGCAGAGCGACGAGTCCAAAAGATGTTTTTTGTAATAATTTCATTGTTTTTTTCCCAACTTATCTTCTCTATAAATTATGCCCTAAGAGTACCACAGTTATGACGCTAACGTTTAACTTATTTGGAATTGCCTAGCCCTATATGCTAGCCTGAGCGTCAATTCAAAACAAAAAGGACCTTCGAAAAGTCGAAAGTCCCTTATGGAGGAGCTGGCGGGCACTGCCCCCGCGTCCGCCGGTTTATCTTGGTTAGTCGTCTACAGGCATAGTTTGTTTTGCTGTCTTAGGGAACAAGTATTTAAACAAACAAACATCTTATTCCAGCATTCCTTAGTCTTAGCAGTCAGTCAGGAAAGTTCTCACTGAGCATCCAGAAAAATTACGTATCTTTGCATCATCTGGCGTCATGCGCGACACGGCATTAGTACTTAAACTAAGCTGTTGCGAAAGCGGGTGAACGACGTGCAAGCACGTTATTTACCATATCGCTAATAGAAGTTTTTGCATCTATTGGATTTTGTCTATCTGAGACCTACCACATCATATTTTCCGAGCTGCAAGCACTCATTTTTGACCAGAAAGCTTCAGTCTTCGCGCATCATAGCTAGGCTATAATTTGTTCAGATTGAACCTTTCTGCCACAAAAAGTGACCACTTTCGCATTCGAAAGATACAATGTGGTAGGCCTCTCGCTGACAAGCGACCTGCTGATCTAACCGATAAAGTCCAACGTCGAGCTTAAAGTCAGCCCCCTGATTAGCCTGCGGCGACGTCTGTTCCGCAGACCTATTATTATAGCATCTTTTACTATTTATTAACAGTAGCGGTATAAATTGCATACCACGCTTCGAGCGACAAGTTTTGAGGGCGCAAGCGCGGATCAATGCCGGCACTAGCCAGTAATGCTTGCGCTTCCGGTTTAGTCAGGTGTAGTCCGGCACTCAAAGAGTTAAGCAGGGTTTTGCGGCGTTGGCTGAAGCCTGCCTTAACCAGGCGGAAGAAGCTTTTTGGGTCGAGACCCGGGAACAATACTGACGAACGCCGCTCAAGAATCAAGATTTGCGAATCAACCTTTGGTGGCGGGCTGAATAATGCCGCTGGCACTTTGCTGCCGAGCGACGTCTGCCAGTAAAACTGCGCGGTGACGCTCAGCAGTGACATCGCACCGGGCTGCGCCACGACCCGCTCCGCTACTTCCTTCTGTACGAGCAGTACGGCCATGGCCGGCTGATTGGGTGTCTCGCTCATAACCCGGATAAGATTACTGGTTAGATAATATGGAATATTGGCGACAACTTTGTAATCAGCTGGCAGCTTCGTGAAATCAAAACTCAAAATGTCACTGATGACGACGCTCAGGTCGTTGGACGGTACGCGGGCTGGCAAGCCTTTGGCTAAAACCGCATCGAACTCAACCGCCACGACCTTGTCGGCAGCTTGAACCAATAGTTCAGTCAGGCTGCCGAGCCCCGGCCCAATCTCGAGCACCGTGTCACTGGGCTGGACGCGCGCTGCATCCACCATGGCCTGCAAACTCGTGAAGTCCGTCAGCCAGTGCTGGCCGAGTGACTTCTTGGCAACCGGCACATCACCCATTCATGGCCATTCGATACTCGACTGCCTTGGTTTTATATGAACTGAGAAGCCCCGTATTGGGCAAGGCAGCTTTTGAGGCCTGCTCATTGGGAGTAAGTGACGGAGCTTCGTATATTCTTCCATGCGCTGACATAATCGACCTTCTTTAAAACTACAATACCATAATATTACTAGTTTTAAGGCTACCAGTTGTGGTAGCTAAGCCAGTGGCTATAAGCCGCGCCCCAACTGCCATACCGTCCCTGGGCGTAGCCCGAGCACCAGCGCAGTTGCGTCACGGGGTTCGTTTGCCAGTCAGAGCCAGCGCTCGCCATTTTACTGCCGGGCGTCGACTGGCACAGGCCATAGCCGCCCGTACTTGGCACGTAGCCGGCGTACGCCGGGCAGCCGCCATACTGGCCCTGGGCTTTGGTGGGGCACCAGCCGGATTCGTGGCTGACAATATAATCCACGTAGTTGTAGTCGCCGGGTGAGATCCCGGCCAGCGCCATATCGCCCTTAATACCACTCAGGCTGGTGCCGGTGACGTTAATCTGCGTAACGGCGGGTACAGTCACAACGGTTTGCAACAAACTCCGACTGACGATGATGCCGTTTTGTAAGTTGTTTTGATAGGTCGTTACTTTCGACCCAGCCGAGCCTTTCTGGCGGACAGCACTCGTGCCATAGGCCAGCCCCGGATCCTGAATTGTCTGCACTGGCATGGCGATGGCTTCGGTGATCGACTCGATCTTGATGCCGATTCTGGTCACAAACACTTGGGTATTGGGCGTCAGTGGCGTAGCCTGGCTCGGCGTTACCTGATCGTCTTTGGCAAGCTTGATATGCTTTTGCTTTATCAGGTCACCGACGGTAGCGGCGTGAGTTCTCAGTGCCAGTGGGGTGCCGTACAAATTGAGGTTTACCGGTACCGACCGATTTACGACCACTTCCTGACCGATAACCCCGCTCTTCACAAAGTTCTGGACGGGCTCAACGCTGACGCCATCTTCGGCAAAGACCGTTGTATTGGCTTGGACGGCAATACTGCGGGGCGTCGTTGCCGCGCTAAAGGTGTATGTTTTTTTAGCACCATCAACAATCAGAACCGGCACCGCCCGATAAATGTTGATACGGAATTGATCTTGGTCGATCCGGCTGGCCAGCGTTGGCTCGACCACATCGCCTTCGTTTAGTTGAATATGCAATTTCTGCAATAAGCTCCCCACCGTACTGGCTCGGCTCGGCACCGTTTGCTGGAGATTATCGTGCGAAATAATTACAATTTTGGCATCCGGTGGCGCGACCAAATGATTGGTCGTCGCCGCGACAGCAAAGGCGATAGCGGTCAGCGTGATGAGAACGGCAAACGTAATAAACGGTACTGCGAACGGATGGCGGCTAGCGGTTTTAATCGTAGCGACTCGCTTCATATGCGCACGGGATGACTCTCCCCAAGACTCGTGGAATGATTTCTTCATAGCGGAAATAGCTGTGGTATCTGCCTGCTTTGATTGCGCAAAACGCCGCCAAACTATCCTATGATTGTAGCAAATCTAGGGCGCGTTTCCTACCGTCTGCAGGGTAGCGAGAGCCTCGCTGCTGCCCCCACAACAGCTTGAGATGAGAAGATCCAACCACAGCATTGCTACTTAAACCAGGCGCGCAGCGCTTCCTGAACCTCTTGGTTCAATTGCCGGTTGAGCAACTGATGATGGTCGTGCCAGCCGATAGCGGCAATTTCACTGGGCTGCCGATTGACTGACGATTGCGTGGCCAACTCGACTACAAAAAGATCATAGCTGAAACGCAGCCCATTACTCGACGCCGTGGTACTAGCGAAAAATTGAAAGTCGTCGAGTGACACGTTCAAGGTTGTTTCCTCGGCCAGCTCTCGTTGGGCGCCCACTCGCGGCGCCTCACCCCGGTGCAATCCGCCGCCCGGCAACGACCACTTGCCGTCCCCGAGCCAGGATTTTACGAGCAACACATGCTGATCGCACACAACGAGCACCCGGGTACGATGGCTGAAGTGTAGGTAAAGCCACAGCCCCGGCCACGTCAGCCAATACACCCCAGTGCCACAGGCTTGCTGCCATGGCTTCATAATTTTTCGAGTGGTGCAAAGGCAATGTTAAGCTTACGACTACCCTTGCCTTTAAAGTAGATGACCGCCGTATCGCCATCGAGCTCCATAACGGTGCCCATCCCAAAGATTTGGTGGCGAACGCCATCACCTTCGTTGAGTTCGGGCACATAGCGCGGTTCGTGACTGACTGGCGCCGAGCTACCAGCCCCGGGCAGCCAATCGTTATTGTTGTACCCCGAACCGCTGCTGGCGTATCCCAGGCTCGTTTCGGTGGCAGTCGCTACAAACTCCGCGTCTATCTCTGATAAAAAGCGCGAGGGCGGATTATGCTGCAGGCCACCGTAGAGCAGACGACTCGTAGCGTAAATCATATAGAGCTCTTCCCGGGCGCGAGTCATGCCGACGTAGCAGAGGCGCCGCTCCTCTTCCATTTCGCCTTGGTCGTAGAGCGCTCGTGAGTGCGGGAAGATTGATTCCTCGAGGCCAACCATAAACACGGCTGGAAATTCCAGACCTTTGGCGGCGTGCAGCGTCATGAGTGTCACGGCATCACTATCGAAGTTAGTCGTATCGAGGTCACTGACCAGCGCGACTTCCTCTAGGAAACCGTCGAGCCCAACGTCTCGATACTCTTGCGCGACGCTGAGCAGTTCTTTGACGTTTTCTTGGCGGGCATCACCCTGCGGTGTACCATCGCCGATGTAGTCCAAGTAGCCGATGCGTCGCAGCAGCGAATCAATCAAAACATCGACCGTGGAGTCAGCCAGCACATCGCGGAGGCTCATCAGAATATCACCGAGCTCACTCAGGCTCTGGCGGGCTTTGGCAGTCACGTCAGCGCAGTCTGCCGCGCGCGCTAAAGCCGCAAACAGTGTCAGGTCTTGGTTGCGCTGCCACGCAAAGAAGTTCTGTAATGATTTAGCCCCGACACCCCGCGTCGGTACATTGACGATACGCTCAAAACTGACCCGATCTTCGGGCTGAAAAATTAAGCGCAAGTAGGCAATGATGTCTTTGATTTCTTTGCGGTCGTAGAAACGCTGGCCGCCAACAATCCGGTACGGAATACCATAGTGAACCAAGGCTTCTTCGACCGAGCGGCTTTGGGCATTGGTGCGATACAGCACGGCGTAATCACCATAAGAGCGGCTCCCACTATCAACGCCGTGCCGAACCCGGCTAATGATGCCTTCGGCCTCGGCTCGTTCGCTATTGACCTGCACCATCTGCACGGGCATACCCCCGCCGGCCTCGGTCCACAGCTCTTTATCTGACCGCTGCTTATTCTTGGTGATAATCGCGTGAGCCGCATCGAGGATATGTTTCGTTGAACGATAGTTTTGTTCGAGTTTGATGATGGCGCAATCTTTATAGTCTTTTTCAAAGTTAAGGATATTGCGAAAATCCGCCCCGCGCCAACTATAGATCGAATTGTGCGTCGCAACACCCGACACCACATAGTTATGGACTTGATCAATATCTAGGTCATAGACGTAGCCGTTATACTGTTGCTTCGTCACCGAGACAACGACATCATTTACCAAACGATCGCCTTGCAGGCTGGCTAGCTCCATACCGGCGTGGACTTGGCTGGCGGGCTGGAATAAGAACTTCTGCTCGGTTATAAAAGCGTAGCGGTGAATATCCGCTGCTTCGGTTCCATGCGCCTTGAGTTGCTCGACCGTCGCTTCGATTGCCCCGTAATCAAGTTTGTGGATCTCAGATCTAAAAGTACCGACTTTGGCGGCCCGAACGCTGTGGCCAAGTTGCTTAAAAACCGCTAGGTCGGCTGAATCGGTGGTGTTGGCGGAAATTCGGCTAGCTGACCACGGACTCTGCAATGTCGTTCGCTTTTCGCCGAATAACACGACGTTGACGCTCAACCGTTTACGGCCACTGCGCACTGTTGCTTGGGGCAAAAAATGCGGATACTCGAACTGGATTGCCAGCTCTGCCATCAGTTTTTTGGCTCGTTCTTCGGTGTCAATGGATTGGTAAAGATCGTCGATTTGTTGTTGACTCCACTGCATCGAACGATTAGCAAATGCGTGAAAAACCAACATCGGTATACCGTATTGATAAGCGACTAGCGATTCGTGGTACCTGGCCTCTGCTTTCGATTGGCAAACCCTCAAAATCCACATTCGGTCAGCCCGTTCTTGGTTGGCGCGAACCCTTAAGCCAATCGTATCAGATGTACCGTCGAAGCGTGTTCCCTTGGCCATCCCGATTCGATAACCCTGACTGCGCGAATACATCAGGTAGACGTAGTAAGCTTCCGTTTTAGCACAACGCGCAAACAGGATGTGATTGGGCGTGCAGGTGATAGTTTTGCCCAATGCCGTCGTCAGCCGCAGTACTTCCTTGTTATAGGAAAACTGCTTGCGAGCAGTGACCTTAAAATAGCCCGTGGCGCCGTAGCCGGCCGCCGCTCGAACGGTGTCACCTGTCTTGATGAGTTCTATGGCCTTCGGCCCGTCAACCGTCTCGACCAGACTGCCGGCTGGTAGACATTGCCAGTCATCGCCGACAACTGCGACGTTCCGGTGTTCGTTGGTGAGCAATTTGACGAGCTTGTATTGGGCGGCATTGGTGTCTTGGTACTCGTCGATCATAATATAGCTAAATTGGGCTTGCCACTTGGCACGAATGGCCGGCTGGGTTTGCAGCATATGCACGGTGCGATTAATCAGATCGTCGAAGTCGAGCGCGGCGGCGGCGCGTAGCGATCGTTCATAGAGCGGGTAGACTAGAGCGGCCGCCCGTTGGGCCGGACTCGTCGCCGTTCCCGCATACTCGCTCGCGCTCAGCATTTCGTTTTTAGCGCTGCTGATCTGGCCGGCGATTACCCGCGGCGGAAAGGCTTTTTCATCGATCATTAACTGTTTGGTAGCCTGTTTGACGGCGGCGAGGCGGTCAGATTCATCAAAAATAACAAACGTACGCGGGATACCGATAGTCTCGCCATCTTGCCGCAGCAACCGCACGCAAATACCGTGAAAGGTGCCCATATAGGGCATGAAACCGCGATGGTCGGCATTCTGGCCAAGCAATTCGCCGACGCGGTGACGCATCTCTTTGGCAGCTTTGTTAGTGAATGTCACGGCGAGGATATTATGGGGCGTAGCCCGGTGAGTAGCGATAAGGTAGGCAATCCGATGGGTCAACGTTTTGGTCTTGCCACTGCCGGCACCGGCCTGAATCAACAAAGGTCCGTCGGTAGTCTGCACCGCGCGGCGTTGTTCAGGATTAAGTCCGGTTAAAAGTTCATCTGACACTCATCTATAGTAGCAAAGATGGGCCCGCATAACTGTTGTAACTTCCATCGAGTGGTCGGATTGTATTCACCCTTAACGAGGGCGCTGCTAGTTCGAGAACAGGTGGGTCAGTGGCTTGATGCCGTCAATATGGACCAGGCCGGCATCGAGGGCAATATCGGCCCACGCGGCGGCGAGCAACAATATCAGCACAATTCCCAGCACTACAAAACGCTCGGTGCGGCGCTTTTCTTGAGAGTTAATGGGCAAAAAATAGCGTTTCTCGAGCACCAATTTTTGAATTTTTGCCTCGTTTTCATCAATATCATCGGCATCGTCAGCTAAATCTTTGTCGGTCACCAGCGCCCCGTCTTTCGGGGCATCACCAATTGGGTTGGCGCTTGATTTTAGGGGGGCCTCAGGCCGTTCAGTCGGAACCGGCTCGGGCGGGGTGGCTTCGACAGCCGCTACGGACGGTTCAGTTGCTGGCACTTCAAGTGCAATTTCCGGAGTAGCGGCGGCTGTTTCGGCGGCTGTTTCGGCGGCCTCGACCCGGTTTTTTTCAACGAGTACACTAATCGGCGACGACCCCTCGGGCAAGGACTCTCCGGCTGGAGCCTCAGCCATAGTCACGACAGTGGCCTCGGGCGGTGTGGTTGGCTCAGCTGATCCAGACAACGGTTGAATATTGAGCTTTGAAGGCAGTGAGACCATAAGTGGCGCAATCGCCACTGGCTCATCAGCCGAAATAGCATTAACCATTGGGTCCTGCAGGAGCGGTCGGTTCGTCACAATAACTGACTTGGCGGTTGGCGACGGGCGACTTTTATTTGGACGAGCGACGTCAAAAACTTGGCGCGAGTTGGGCTTACGGTTGAGCTCAGCCATCGGTGGCTCTTTCGTGACCGAGGCGATACGCCCTATCGACGATATCGGTAAACTTCATGTAATTGAGGCTGGCCCCGCCGACAAGTAACCCATCGACGCCCTCAATCGAGAGCATACTGCCGACAAACTCCGGTTCAACCCCGGCTCCGTAAATAATCCGGGTGGTTTCGGCCACTTTAGTGCCGTATAGCTCGTATAAATTATGTTTGATCCAGCGAATTACCGTCGCAATTTCGTCTGGCTTAGCTGTTTGGCCTGTCCCAATCGCCCAGACCGGTTCGTACGCAATCACCATCGTCGCAACTTCTTCTGAGGTAAGGTGGAACAACGCCGTTGTCAGCTGGTCATGAATCACCCGCTGGGCTTCACCCTGCAAGCGTTCGTGCTTGGTCTCACCGATGCAGAGAATCGGCGTAATTTCATTGCGCACCGCCGCGGCAACTTTGTCGCGCACAACTTCTAAGGTCTCATCGAAGTACATCCGTCGCTCAGAATGGCCAATAATGGCGTAGTGCACGAGCTCGCGCAACATCGTATAACTCACCTCGCCGGTAAATGAACCTTCGTCTTTGTAGAAGGCATTTTGAGCCGCCAAGCGGAATTTACGACGATCGAGTTCGACACTGATTGGCTGCAGGGCGAGCAGGCTCGGGGCCAGGACGACTTCGACCGTCCGGTGAACAGGAATACGTTCATTCAAACGGTGAACGAGCAAGCTCGCCTCGTGCGTATTGAGGTGCATTTTCCAGTTGCCGACTATGAGGGTTCTTTTCATAATGCTTATGGATTAATTGTACCTTACTTTTTAGTTTCCAGTGCTTCAACTCCCGGCAGCGTCCGCCCGCCCATCAATTCCAAACTGGCGCCACCACCGGTCGAAACGTGACCAAATGATTTGACGAGCTTGCGGGATTCGAGGTAGCCAACAGTGTCGCCACCACCCACGACCGTGAATGGTTTGTGACCGAATTCCCCCAGCAAGGCCTGAATGACCAAATCCGTCCCGTGGGCGTATGGACCGATTGGCCCTTGCAAACCCGCCGTTTCGATCACACCCATGGTGCCATTCCATATCACCGTGTTGGCCAACTGAATGCCCCCGGCGATAAACGAACCGGAGAACGGACCGATGTCGACAATCATTTCGTCTTGGTGGACGTGGCTGGCACTGGCTGGAACCCGACGTGGGTACTGTTCAATGTCGGCAATCACGTGGGCGGACCAATCGACAATCCGGGTTGGGGCGGTTTTATCAATTTTGTGAACGACGACCCCATCGTGGGGGATGACGAGCACAAACCGGCGCTTGCGGGCCTCGCTGGCGGCTTTGCGAATTAGCTCTTTAGCGATTGGTACATCGTTCTTGTCGTAGAGGCTTTCGGCAACATCGATGCCTTGGGCGGCCAAAAAGGTATTCGCCATCGCGCCCCCGACTGCCAAAAAGTCAGCTATCTCTATAAAGCGGTGTAATATATCAATCTTATCGGCAATTTTAGCACCCCCGACAATTGCCATAAGCGGCCGTTTGGGGGCCTGCATGACCCGGGTGATCGTGTCAACTTCTGTTTCGAGCAGCAAACCGGCTACACTGGGCAAGTGGTGGGTGATGGCTTCGGTGCTGGCGTGGGCCCGGTGGACGACACCAAAGCCATCCTGCACAAACACATCAGCTAGTTTGGCTAGCTGAGCCGCGAAGGCGTCGTCATTGGCCTCTTCTTCGGGGTGAAAACGCAAATTCTCCAATAGGAGCACCTGCCCCAGCTTCATACTACCAACTGCCTTCTCGGCGGCCAGGCCGATACAGTCGGTCGCAAATTCAACTGGTCGGTAGAGTATTTGCTGCAGCCGTTTGGCGACCGGGAAAAGGCTGTTGGCGACATCGCCGGGGCCACTTGGGCGGCCCAGATGGGAGCAAATAATCAATTTAACGTTCTGATCGAGCAGGTATTGCACGGTTGGCAGTGACTGCTTAATCCGGTAATCGTCGGTGATTTTGCCGTCGACGGTCGGTACATTATAATCGGCGCGCAGCAAAACGGTCTTGCCGACAAGATCAATATCTTTAATAGTCTTTTTTGTAAACATTCCCACCCTACTCAACACTAGCAAATAGTACTTAGTAACTAGGGGTAATATAGCATAAGCGTCACCTAACTACCACAGACAAAACCTAATTCTTAGTGACTAATTCTTAGTTACTAACTATTCGAGAACCCGAACTTTTATCGTATCGGTAGTGCCGACAACGCCAGGGTAAAGGCCGGAAACCGTCAGCACAATATCGCCCTTATGGAGGACTTTGCCCTGCAGTAGCCAGTCGGTCAATTTCTTAGCGGCGTGCTTATCGATGGGTCGAACATAGCTTTTGACGGCAAACACGATGGCGAGCTGTTGCGCAGTACGGTCATCACTGGTCACGGCGATGAGTGGCGTGTGATTGCGCAGTGCCGCAATTTGCAAGGCGGTATCACCCGATTTAGTCTCGGCAACGATAGCCTTGGCAGCAATGTTTTCAGCCAGGTTCACAATCGCCCGGCTAATTGCGCCTTGGCGGGAGTGGTCTTCATGCCCAGGAAAGATTACGCTGAGTGGTTTATGGGCTTCAGCGTACAAAACGATTCGTTTCATAGTTTGGACGGCCTCGATCGGGTATTTGCCACTGGCGGTTTCATCACTGAGCATGACGCAATCGGCAGCCAGAATAGCCGCGGTAGCGACATCGGAGACTTCCGCTCGGGTCGGTTCCGGCGCGTCAGTCATGCTGGCGAGCATTTGGGTCGCGACAATGGTCGGTTTGCCGTAGCGCTGACCGAGTCCGATAATTTGGCGCTGGACAATCGGCACACTCTCGGCGGGCGTTTCAACCGCCAGATCGCCGCGAGCAATCATCACCACGTCACTGGCCTGCACGATCGACTCCAAGTTATCAATAGCGGCTTTGGTTTCGATTTTGGCGATTACTTTGGCGGTACTGTTCACACTTTTGAGCAGTGTCCGCAAGTGAGCGATATCGTCGGCCGTTTGCACAAAACTCAGTGCGACATAATCGATATCCTGGCTCGAACCGAAGATCAAATCAGCTTTATCCTTCGGGGTAATAATGTCGCCGCCAAAATCAGTATCGGGCAGGTTCATGCCCTTACGTTTGACCAACACGCCGTCGTTTTGGGCTTCGGCGTGCACGAGACCGTCGTGCACACTCACAACGATAGCTTTGACCTTGCCGTCATACAGATAAATGCGTTCGCCGCGCTTCACTTTTAGGCTCAAATCGTACTGCGTCGGCAAATAGCCGCTGACGGCGTAATCGGCTTGGTACTTAAACACCAGGCTTTGCCCAGCCGTAACCGTCACCGTACCTTCAAAATCCCCAAGACGAATCTTTGGCCCTTGCAGATCCTGAATGATGGCAATTGGCTTCGTGCTCGCCCGGCTAGCTTTACGGATCCACTTGATTTGGCGAGTTCGTTCTTCGTGGCTGCCGTGGCTAAAGTTGAGACGGATACCGTTCGCGCCGGCATGTATCAAGGCCTCGATTAACTCATAGCTATCGGTCGAAGGACCAACCGTTGCGATAATTTTAGTTCGTTTATAATTTTCGAGTGGCACGTTCGGTGCAATATCGTCAGCATACATAATTAATCCACCTGTGTATCTTTTTGAGCGCGTAATAAAAATAGCACCACCCGCCGAGCGGGCATTAGCCACGTTTGCGTAAGCGAAGCTTCAAGTTTGAAATATACGTGTAGCTGTCGACCTTCGGGTGGGCCCGAAGATAAGCCAAGTGCGTATCAATAAACGTGATTGTGTTTTCCGGCCATAGCGCCACATTGGCCCGATAACCGGTTTGCGTAATAAAGCTTGGATCGTCCTGCATTGCCTGCAGGGTTTCGGTTAACTGAGTTTCGTCCATGTCAAACTTAGACCTTAATTTGTTTAGGTTTTTTGACTTCTTTTTTCCCTTTATCTTTAGCCATGATGCGTCTCCTCTTCCCTATTAGTATACGCTTTTTGGCCTATTTTAGCGAGTAGAACTGTCACTATCGGGGCCTTTGCTGTACAATACTATCGCCAAAATATGCGGAGCTGATCTGTCGACGAGTGGCCTTAGGCCCGGCGGGGCTCAGCCATAGGTTCCTGGACCGATTGGGTGATCAATTCACCTTCCATGACGGCTTGGACGAGTTCGGAAGCTGATACGGTTGGCAGTACAAAGTGTTCAGCTTCTGAGGCAACAACATACGGCTCAATATTATTGCTGACACGCAAAGCGTAGGCCGTGTCGCCGGCTACGTACGACACGAGCACTGCATTTATATCTTCGAGGTCACTTCTATGCGCAGCGTCACTATGGAATGGACTATGTACCGGCCGATTGAGCGTAAGTGTAATGCCACCTGGAGTGATCAATTCGACGCTCGAGGGAGCAGTCGGATCATCGGGGCTCATAAAGCCCAGCTCGCGTAAACAGAGCGTCCATTTATTGCGCATGAGACCAAGTGCCACTTGCGCGCGGCGGTTGGTGATGTCTGTCTCGGCCAGATCTTGCTGTTCACGTTCCATTACCATACTGTACTACCTTTTACAAGTAGTGTCAATGTTGATAAGGGGCGAATTCGAAGACAGGCGATTATGCCGATGGCTGCATCACGGGCTCGGTGCAAGTACCAAGGCGCCCCTCAACGAAGTTCAAATTCTCTCGAGAGTTTACCAAGTAAAAAGCTCACCCTTTCAGGCGGCTTAAGTCCATCTTTAGTTGAGATCTTTTTTGAGTTGCTCAAACTCATCTTTTTTGATTTCACCTTTAGCGTACCGTTCTTTGGCAATATCTAGTGGATTGGTCTTTTGACTCGTGCCAACTTCATGATTTTTCTGTAATCGTAATACCACTACAACAATACCTATTAAAATAATCCCCCAAAACAACATCATAAAAACGCCCCAACCATTATTGTAGCCATTCATCATCGGATAATCGTACATATCTATTCTCCTGTTACGTATGTATCAGTATACTCTAGTGCGCTTCTGCGGTCAGCTGAGCCGATTGCCCATATTTTACGAGGACTCAGAGCCTGCAAATTCCTCAAATGACGTAACGGCACCGTTTTCAAACGTAAACTTTCCAACGAATTCGTGCGGATACGCTTCGCTTATGTTGTGTTCGCCAAAGTCTTGGCCTACATGGCTCGCCTTCAGAGCCGCCATCACACCAGAATGACAAACAAGGAGTATGTTGGCTTCTGAATGACTGCCGTCAAGCCGGCCAATCGTTTCAAACACTCGCTGTTGCATATGGTCAAGTGACTCACCGTTTGGTGGAGTAAAGTGCGTATCCCTGTCCAGTTGCGGATACAGTTCGTAAGCTTCGACGCTGTACATATTGGCAGCATCGCCGTAATTAACTTCCCGTAGTCCCGAAAGTCTTTGTATTTCTTTCGTAAAGTTTAGTCCACGAGCAATAATATAGGCAGTAATGAAAGCCCGCCCGACGTCGCTGGAATACATCTCATCAATGTGGAGACTAGCTACTTTGGCGATTACGTTTTCAGTTGGCTCCAGCCCCGTGTCCGTCAGTGGAGTATCTATCCAACCAGAAAGACGCTTAGCTCTATTGTTTTCGGTCTCACTGTGTCGAGCGATATAGAAAGTATTCATCTGAGAAGTATAACAAAACCTAACTTATTGATAGATAAGAAAAAGTGCCCGAGCATCAGTGAAGATATTCAGGCACAAGTTGCGATCTGTGGCTTTCTTATGGTGACCCCAAGGAGAGTCGAACTCCTCTTACCAGGATGAAAACCTGATGTCCTAACCGATAGACGATGGGGCCACGAGCGAGGTGACTAAGCTAATGTGTTTACATATTAGTTAGTTCCGAACGAGTGGGTCCATACCGTAAGGTATGGGGCGGATGTCTGCTTCAATTCACATTTTGCACTTACCTGTTTACAAAATGCTGCACTATTTCGAGTACGGAAGGCTCAAAAAATTGTACCATAACAGAGAGAGAATTAAAATCCCCCGTTGCGCGAAGCCCCGGGGGATCTTAGAGATTTGTCTTAAGAAGCGGTCAGTCTTTGCTCTCAAACTATTTGCAGACTATCACAGAATATGTGTTAGTGCTAGTGCTTATCCACAGCCTTAGCTGTTTAACTTAGCCTTCGCTACTCAGGCGGCGGCCGAGGAACCAGCGATAGGCGACGGCGCCGACGGCACTGGTAGCGGCGAACAAGCCCATGACGCTACCGGCACCGGTGTTTGGCAGTACAGCTGCAACGGGGGTGACGGGCGTTTCAGGAGTAACCGGAGTCGTGAACGAAACCGGCTTCTGGCAGTTTACGCCAGTGGCAACTATTGTTTTGCCGTTTTGAGTGAAGGTGATGGCAACACTGATGGTTGGCGATACTTGGCCAGCGGCAAAGCTGTGCTGTTGGCCAATCACCTTAGTACTATTGGTTAGTGCACTGGTCGAAGTGGTGTCGCCCCAGTTTACGATGGCGTTGACGAATGTGGCACCATTAGCTTGGAATTCAAATTTGCTAATGGTCACTTGGCGGTCAGCCTGAGTAATGTCCAGGTTCGTACAAACAGGAGTTGTGACACACTTCTCGTTGACGTTTGCACTTGAGTTCTTGGGCGGCAAGCTAGTAGCCGTGGTGTTGCTGACGTTGGTCAGAGTGGCAGGCGTACAAGTAGCGGTGCTGTTATCGGCGCCAACAATGGCTTCGAACTGGAAGACGGTGGTTGCGCCATTGGCAAGTGAGCTAACGGTCACACCGTTACTAAAGAAGGCAGTACCGGCGACGGCCGTACCGTCACGGGTAAGGGTGCCGGGGACGTAGGTGACGTGGGCTGGCAATTTGTCGCTCACAACTAAGTTCAGGACGGGGGCGGCGCCAGTGCTGGCAACCGTCACGCGGTACACAACGTGGGTGCCGGCGGTGACATCGATGTCTTTAGTGAAAGCAGTGCTTCCCTTTTCAGCAACAAGTTTGTTGAGGGTGTAGTTGGGGACTTTAGGGGTTGGCGGGGGGGTGGGCGTCGCCATGACTGGGTTGCCACAGGCAGCCAAGATGGCGTATTGGAAGACGCCATTCTTCATAACGACAAAGGCAGACAAGGAATTGCTCTGGAAGGATACGCTCGGCGTTCGCTTATAAAAGGTTGTGCCGTTAAACGTAACGGCTGTAGAGCCGGCTATGTTCTGGCGGCCAGCGGTAACAGCATTGGTAGCGACTGCGGCGGTCGTGCCGTCGACATAGACCGCACCACTCTTCGTCACGTGCCCAGCGACGGCTGTAGAGCCGATGCTCTGGATCGAGCTGCTGCTAATGCCAAAATAACTAAAGATATTATGGATGCTGGTAGCGCTGTTGGTGCCATCGCCATTGTTGTAGCGGCTGATCAGCTGTGCTGTCGTAACGGTGCCACAGCGAATAACTGCGTTGGCATCACAATCCGTAACCGTGTTAAATGATAGATTTGCGGCGTGCGCCACGGCTGGCGTCAGTGCGTTGCCACCGATTAGTGCTGTTGCCAAAACGGCTGCAGCTAGTGCGGCGTTTCGGGCGATCTGTTTTACAGTTGTGAAAAGTTTCATAGCAAAGTGGCCTCTCATGAAATTAAGTTAAAGTTACTTACTTTTGGCCCATCAGAATTTTTGCTTTTAGATACCATGATGATTCCATAAAAACCACGATCTCGTCAAGCGAAATTCCCTCTTGTAAGCTCCCATCGCACCCTGTGCAAATGTTACCTTAATAATAGCATAATCTTTTCTTAATGTCAATATGCTTTTGCTTGTGCAGTAATCAAAAAATACCCCCTCGTGATGAGGGGGTATTCGGTGACAGCAAAGCTGAAGAGCGGAAGGCTGTTTAGTTGCTGCCCAAACGGCGGCCGAGGAACCAGCGGTAGGCAACGGCGCCGACGGCACTGGTAGCGGCGAACAGCCCCATGATGCTACCGGCCCCAGTGTTTGGCAACACTGTGGGAGGCGTTACTGGCGGAGTTACCGTTGTAACTGGCGGGGTTACCGGTGGAGTTACCGGTGGAGTCTTGGCGAAGGAAACTGTTTTAACACAATCTTCGCTCGATACCGTTTGAGTGGTATTGTCGGCTAACTTAGCCGTGAAGTTAGCGGTGATAGTTGCCTGGCCGGCACTATCAGCAAAGCTCTGGGCGTAGGTGTGGCTAGCTGATTGGGTAGTCGCAGCTGGGGTGTTATCGCCCCAATTAATCGAGTACCCCGTCACCGTCGCATTCGTAACCTTAGCGGTGACCTTGAGGTTAGCTTTGCGGCTCTTTTGATCGAAGGTAAAGTCGTTGGCGTTGATCACGCACTGCAGGGTCGAAACCGGAGGAGTTGGTACTTCTTCGACTTGAACGGTCAGGATAACGTAGACACGCTCGTCCCAACAGCCCCAGACATCACCATCGACGGTGTGGCTGCGAACAGGCACGCCAGTAGTGACTATGGCGTCACTTAATGGTACGACGCCGGAGCCGTTGCTGAATTGGCTGGCAGAACCAGCAACATAGTGCAATTTAACTTTGTGACCATTGCAGTCGATGGCGACACCGTCGTTTACGGTTGCTGCATTAGTAGCACTGATGCTGGCGGCGGGGTTAAAGGTAGTGGCTTCGTCACCAGGAATAGTAACCTTCACTTTCGTACCGTGGGCAACGCTAGGGCCGCTGCCATTGTTGTTAGCGGTAGCGCTAGCACCATTGTGTACGTAGACACGCATTTGTATTTTTGAGCCATCGACACATGTGGTGCTCAATGGATCAGCGTATTGCGTTGTAGTATCGTTGGTGCCAACTGGTACGCGGGCTCGCAGGAAATCGCTTTCATTGCCCCAGGGTGCCGGCACGCCGGTAAAGACGTTAAAGGCTGGGACTGGTGAAGCGGCTGTCTGGGCACCATCGTATGGGATGGCCCCGGCGACACCGGCCGTTAAGACGAAAGCGGTCAGCAAGCCACTTACGGCAAGCGTTGCTTTCTTGAAGATATTGAGTTTATTCATCATAATATTCCTTTTCGTTACTAAATTTGTTAACAAGGTGTAAATTCACTTGGAACGCAGGGTGGAACCGTGCCTTTGGGGGTCGGGGTTGGAGTGGGGGTTGGAGTTGGGGTGGGAGTGGGGGTGGGAGTGGGGGTTGGTTGTTCTGGGGTGGGCGTAGGAGATGGAGCGGGTGCTGGAGCGGGTGCAGGAGCGGGTGCAGGTTGTTCTGGAGCGGGTGCGGGTGCTGGAGCTGGAGCGCCACCACCGCCGCCGGTGCCAGGACCGGTTGGGCCTTGATTGCCGGTAGCGGTGCCGGAGCCGCCGCCACAAGTGGCGCTGCCGGTGCCGCAACCTTGCTTGCCGACTAATACGCCGCCGCCGGCGCCGGTTGATTGCTTCGTACCAGCGGGAACTTGGCCAGGCTTGTTGAATGGCTTAACGGTTACCGTTTTGGTACCGGTCGTCTTCAAACTAACTGGAGTTTGTGGTGCGTTATCAGTAACTTCAAATGAGCTCGGGCCAAACGTCATGTTGACGACGATCTTGCCATCCTTAGTAATGAGGATCAGTTTGGCTAGCTTATCGTAGACAGCCCGTTCAACACTGGTTAACTTTGCGTTATCGTGGTTGTAATCAAGGGTATAGCCACTTAAGTTTTCAGTCGCGTTGATTGTTTCGGTTTTGACGCCGGTAACGGTCCCCTTAGCATCCCGGACAAACTCGACCGCCATGGCTTGACCGCGAGTAACGGCAAAGTTAGGCTCTTCTTTCAAGAAGGCGAGGCTGTTACAGGCTTCGGTAAGAGCGCGCGAGGCAGCTGATTCGTTAGTACTGTAGGTGCTGATGAGTTCTTTAGCGCGGCCAAGCGAAGCAGTGCTGGGCAGTTGCTGGGTGTTGCGGGTTTCGAGGAAGTAAGCCGAGAAGACACCCAAAACACGAACGTCATGCGTTATTTGGTCTTTTACCTTTTTAGCGGCGTCGGGCACTGGGAGCAGCGTGTCGTGGCCGTTCTTGTCAGCAGTCTTAGATAAAGCCGGAAAGATCGCTTCAGGATTGGCGTAGTTCTTATTAGCGGCATTTGCGCTGGTGTCGATAGTGTCGCCACAGGCGAGGCCGGCAGCTACCACTTCGGAGGAAGCAGTTGTGCTTGCGGTTGGCGTAGTTTCTGCACCACCACTACAGCCTGCAAGCATTAGCAGCCCGGTGCCGGCAGCAACAACACGGCGTAGGTTAGTAGCTAGTAAATCAGCACTAGTAGTTGCATAGGCCTCGTTAAAACCAACGTACGGAACAGTTAAAGCTTCGCTCATATTTTCCTCCCCGGAATGATTATCTCGCCACATTTGTGGTTATGGTGCAAGTTTATAATAAAAATGTTCAAATGTCAACTACTTTGTACTATAATTGTAAACATTACAATTAAGTGTTTGTAATTCTTATGGTTATCTACTTAATTTGGTCACGAAATGCGGCAATCCACCGAGGTTGATCGGTCGCCAGTTTGATATGAACCGCCCCGGCTGCAGCCAGCGTCGCATCGATACTCGCCTGCTGCAAACTGGCCGCTTCGGCATAGTCAGCCCGCCGCTGCCGCCCCAACTTGCCGCTGCCAATCCAGCTAACACCGTTCTTTGTTTCGAGCCGATCGACCCGATTAGGTAAGGCATAGTCCCAAGGGTTTGTTAGTTCAAGGGCAATCAGATTATTGCCTTGGTGCGCTAATGTATCAAAGGCCTGCTTCCAACCAGTGTCGGGATCAGACGGATCAGCACTATCACGAAAATCAGACACCACAATAACGACATCTTCCACGCACCGCTTACCTGCATACCGCAGCAATGAGCTCAAAGCAGGTGCGACTTCCGCGCTCTGGCCATGTTCATTGGGGGCAAGCAAGTGATTAGCTAAGAATTTGCCAGACTTTAAAATGTTCATTTTGCCCTGGGCTGGCGTTCGCTGCCCAAAGATAGCCTTATCATTACTGCCGATCATGGCAACCGGCATGTCCGCCACCTGGGCAATTCGCATAAAGGCCATCACCGACGCGAGCGCCAAATTCTGTTCAGAATAATAACCGGGGTTAAACCCATAGCGCGATTGCAGCACATCGGTGACGATATACATGTTCGGGGTGATGTCGGCATAGCGTTCGCGCAGCTGAGGCCATTGGTCGGGCTGGCGCGCCGTGACATAGTGGTCAATATGGCGCGGGTCATCCCCAAGTATATATGGGCGGACACCGTCGACGTCATAACCTTGACCTCGAAGTTTTGACGCCATTTCACCAACCACGTTTCCACGAAGCCACGGCGCCCGGAGCGGTAATCGCCCCTGGATCACATCGACACTAGCGCCGACGCGCGTCGGATCAAACACGGGATCAGCTTGGATTGAGACTACTTCTGCAGACATCGCATATACCTCTTATTTAGCGCAAGTCACTGACGAGTTCAGCTACAACCTGGTGAGCAGTCACCCCATCATCGACAGCTTCATTCGTGAGCCCGATACGGTGTGGTAAGACATAACTAGCAGCCAGGGCGTAGTCATTTGTTTCAACATTGCGGCGGCCAACGCTCAAGGCAATAAAGCGAGCAGCGTCAGAAATGTGCATGAATGGGCGGAAACCGCCGAGCACTGTTTCGTCGCGGTCAGTCCGGCCATCTTCACGAGCAGCAACAACAAGGTCAGCAATCGCTTCACTGTGTTTTGTGTGAATAGCAACCTGGCCGAGCGCCGCACGCATCGTGATGATGTCCTCTAGCGAAACAACTGGCTTAGTTTCGTGGTGTAAGTCATGCAGGTGGGCTACATCCAACATGCTCTTGGCACTTTGCTCGGCCATCACGATTCCTAGGGCAAAACGATCACGATTGGCCTTCGTCAGTTCGTGAACACCTTGGCCGATTTCGTTCGGGTTGCGGGTAGCAATCACGCTGAACGGCTTTGGCAGCACGCGAGTTTGACCACCGACGGTGACGATACCTTCTTCCATGCCCTCTAGCAATGCTGATAGGGCTTTTGGTGAGTTTCGATTGATCTCGTCGGCGAGTAACACGTTAGCAAAGATTGGACCGTCGCGGAAATAGAACTCGCCGGTCTTCGGGTTATACACGTCAGTACCAGTAATGTCACTTGGCATGACATCGGGCGTGCCCTGAATTCGTTTAAACGTGCCGTCGATAGCGGTCGCGAGCGTGTTAGCGAGCTTCGTTTTGCCGGTACCGGGCACACCTTCAAACAGGACATGGCCGACAGCAAAACTACCAACGACCATCAAAAGATCGGCCTGTGGCATGTCGACCGACTGGCCAATCTCTGCCATGAGTAATTGGGTAGAGTTCCAGGCAGCTTCAAATTGATCTCGCTGAGCTGGTATTTGTTGTTCTCTCATAATAATCTCCTTAAACTTTCCTAGTAATTCGTTGGGTTATGTCTCTCACTAAACCGGCCCCAAATAATGCAATGCCGATGGCTCCCGGTACGTTCCAGGGGTGCTGCTGCCGGGTCGTGCCCGCATCCACCAAAGCCTCTTTGATTGCCTGTTTCGTAGTCGGAGCGGTCTTAGTTTCAACAATGTTAGTGGCGCCGACAGCGGCAAAAACAGCAGCTGAAGCGCCGGCGGGCACTGCTCGGTCGGTTTTAGGCAATGTATATTCGCCCGCGGCTGTGCCAGGCACGACAACTTTCAGGGCAACCCCGTCGTGTTTGAGGCGCTGAACGACGGCGGCAATATCGGCTGGGCCTTGCTCGATTGTGCCATCAGAAATGACCACGATAGTACCTTCGCGTTTACTATGATTGCTCAGCGGCAATAATGATTCCGCTAAGTTCATGGCTGGCACCATTTGGCCACCATTCGGATCGACCTGAATCTTTTCGGCTGGTGCTAAGCCGCCATGCCAGTTGCTGCCGAGCGGCAAAACAACCCGAGGACTGGCGCCCGTCTGAACAATGCCCAGGCTGCCGGCATAGCTGGCTTCGCGCAGCCCGGCGCTGACCGCGGCCGACCGGGTGACGCCGAGGTCTTTCGTGTTAAGCATTGATGAAGACACGTCGCGTACCACCACCACATTAGCCTCGTGATTGAGCTCGGTTGATTCGTAAATCGGTTGACCGAACAGCTGGAAGGCAACCAAACCGGCACCGGCCGTCATAGCTAAGGGTATGGTGAGACGGGCGCGACGATTCTTGGCATCATCTGGAGTGACCGCGCGCTCAAGCAGCGCAGCATTAGGGAATTGCACAGCAAACTTGTCCCGCGTACGGCCAAATGTCATGCGTTCGGCCGCAAGCACTGCGCCCATAGCCAGTAGACTACCGGCGGCGGCTACCGGGTGTTGAAGCCCTTGCGGGAAGTGCTCGACTGATTGAATAAGTTGATTCGTGAGTTCTGACATAGTGTTGCATTACCAATTACAAACACAATAGTAGCATAAAAGGTATGAACAGTCAACTATAAGACACGTTTTACATTATTTTGGCAATAGCCTCACCCCAGTGAGCCGGGGCTACGCGTTAGAGCTGCTTAACTGGCGCTGCACTCGAGTCGGGTGGTTGGAGCTTGGCCTTGCTGAACACAAAGCCAAACATGCTGCCCTTGCCTTCACTACTGCTGAACAACGTCGAACCGCCCTGGGCGGCGATGACTTTCTTAGCCATAAACAAGCCGAGGCCAGTGCCATCCGGGCGGGCCTGGCGAGCGTTGGCAGCGCGGTAGAACTTGGTGAACAAATGGTGCTGATCGGCTTTAGGTACGCCGATACCGTCGTCTTCGACGCGCAGCTCGACCGTCGACGGGTTGTTTAGGAGGCGGACGACGATGTGGCCACCAGCCGGCGTGTAGTAGATGGCGTTATCAACAAAGTTCATGATGATCTGCCGAGTTTTGGTTTCGTCGAACATCAACGTCGGAAAGTCTTTAGGCGCCTCAAAGGTCAGAGTCAGCGAACGCGACACCGCCGATTCTTCCAATTGGTGCATTTCTTGCTGAACGAGTTCGACCAGATCCACCTGCGTGGCGTCTATCACAAACTTACCCGTTTTCAGCCGTGAGACGTTGAGTAAGTCAGATATCAAGTACACCATCCGTTGCGAACTAAAGAAGGCCTGGCCAAGCATCTCACGCTGCGTGTCGTTGATCTTGCCGGCATCTCCCTCAAGCACCATGCTAATGTAGCCCTTGACGCTGGTCAGCGGCGTGCGCAACTGGTGACTGGCCATACTAATAAAGTCGTCCTTAGTCTCGTCCAATGCCTTCAGCTTCTCATTTGTCCGCCGCATCTTGCGGGTAGCCTCATCAACTTTCGCCTGTAAGGTTTGATTAAAATTCAGAATCTCTTCGGTGCGTGCAGCATTTTGGATAGCGATTACCAGTTCATTCGAGATAATTTCTAAGACTTTAGTATCTTGCGCACTTAATGCGTAACCGCTTTTTTTGGGCCCAATAATTAAATAGCCGGTTGCTTCTTCTTTATTTGAGCCGGTGGCTAACCTGGCGAGGGCTGCAATATTGTTGGCATCAAGTACCTTACGGAGTTTGGAATATTTATCCTCTAACGACTCTGTGACTATAATTTTTCGTTTCAGACTCGGTGTTTGAGATCGAACAAACGCAATATCGCTCTCACTGAACGATGGATAGCCTGGCGTACCGGTGATGCGCCGCGGCGAAGAATCCGTCTCTCGAAGGCCGAATGCGCAGTAGCTTAGTTTTAGATTTTGCTCAATAATTGTTGCGCTTTTTTTCAGCAGCGGGTTGAGGTCGTAGGTTGAGACGAGTACTTTATTAAATGCCGCGATAAAAGTCGGCGAATCGTAGGCATCACGATAGAATATACTATTGGTAATTTTATTAAAACGAGCTCGTAATGGAGGATATGCATTGATAACAATGATAAGAAGTAACACGTTGAGTGCGTCGCCGAGGATAACACTGTGAGTTCGCGACGAGACGTATGAGGTAATAAAGTACGTAGCTACGCCGTATAGCACTGAAATTGATCCAAAACTAACAACGTACACAACCGCACGGACAATAATCAGGCGTAAATCAAACAACTTATGCTTAATAACGCCGTAATATAATCCATAAACAATAATCAACATTGTCAAGATGCCTAAATTAGTAAGTCCAAACCAGCCTGTTACGGTAGGTAGAATAAATTCGGCTAGCAAGAGTAACGGGAAGGTTAAATACGCACTCTTATACAGTACCTGTAATCTGCTCCTTTGATTCCCTTCAGCCTGCCGTATATTCCTCCTAAGCACCCAGAGCGTCGCGGCGATAATCCCGAATAAAGCAACGCCGTACAGCGGCAATAATGGGCCAAAATCTACTGCATAGACTTGGTTTTGGAGATGGACGCCTTTGACAAGGTATGGCGTGAACGCTGATAAACCAACCAAGGTTAGCGGTATCGCCGCCTTCATAAAAGTCCGTCTTGCTTTCATGTCATTTGCCATGCTTATACTAAAGCGAAGTAGATAGAGGGCTGAGCTGAAGCTAAAAAAGAAGACAAAGTAATTAGCAACTGTGGCAGTGTGTGGAGAGTTATTAACATTATTGCTTACATAGTTTGCCATGATCCAAATACCAACAAAAACTACGAAAGTCGAGAATATCCTATTGAGCTCAAGCGCTCTATTCTTAATAAGCACCGTCAGCCCAAGCACAGCCAGAGAAATAACGACAAACAGATCAATGATTAGATAGATATCAGGCATCTTACCCTATTCTACTAGCCATAAGCGAAATAAAAAAGTGAGCTCCGATTGGAGCTCACTCTATTCGACATTACTAAGCTAAACTTCTAGCTGCTCAGCCTGATTTTCCAGAACCCGTCGGGTCCGATCTTCTTCGGTGTAACTAGCTTGTGGGTTAAGATGAAGGAAATCACGCGCCGCAGCGTGACCCAAATGTCGGTAATGTGACAACCGCGGGTAGCGAGTAACGCCGGATGTAAGATTATAAGCATCCATATAACCGATGCGTGGGGCCCATATCGGTTGCTCTCGGCGGTTATTGACTCCTTGCGTCATGTGTAGAAAAGCTTGCGAGGTTCCTAAGGCAGAAGCAACATCAACCCCTTCAGCAATTGAGGGCAGTGATGCACCTTGCTGAACCGCAAGTAGAGTGCGCAAGTCTCCATATTTGGGAAGGTATGGTAAACAACGATCGAGCTTTACTTCAAGATCCTTAACTTCATCGAGTGGCATGCCTTCTGGTATGCCCATAAAGCGCTCGAATGAATGTTTGCTCTGGGGATGGAACGACGTAACTTGGGCCGCAAATCCTATATTCATTACCATGACATCCGGTACATTTCGTTTACGAGCTGCGCGCGCTATGGCTGTTCCGATGTGCAAATACGTCAATTCTGACTCGTCAAAGATAAGGGTAGCCCGGCTCGTAAACTCTTCGACGTTATCTTCAGTGACACCGTCTGCAAAAATACGAACATCGGCGTCGGGGTTGATGTCATGAACCTGCTCTAAGAATACTTCGGCTTTTTTACGACCATATGTTGAAGTGGTTGCACCTGGAACGCGATTGGAATTCTCAGGTTCAAAGACTTCTGGATCGGCAATGTCAAAGATTTGTACTCCTTTACGGGCAAGCTTAAGCCCTAGCTGAAAGCCGTCGCCGCCAACACCGGCGATCGCAACGCGTGACCCTAGAATGGCTTGTTGCTCTGCTTCGTTGTTAAACCCATAGTTTCTAGAAAATTCAGGTGAAGTGATCGTTCTCATAATTACTCGATTCTGGCTAACTATAGCGTTACGCTACGGCAAGGCCTGTCTGATCGTCACGAGTGCCAAAGTAGGTAAGCTGATTTTGAACGGCCCGTGTTATCTCAACAAATCTCATTTTGTCGAGCTTCATAGTGTGCGCGAGTTTATCGGTATCAATCTCAAGGGCTAAATTATCCGCATTATACTCGGGAAGAAATTTGGGTTCAGCAATCCGTCGCAATGGAATGCCGATTCCAATCAGCTGCCTCTCCAGAGGTGCCTCAACAACCCCATAAGTTGGCCCGAGATCATGGGTCATGGCGTATGTTAAGGCTTGCGTGTAGAGAGGCCATTTGAGCTCATCTTGTTTATCAGAATCTTCGTGGCGACAGATGTAGCGGGAAACTTCGATACTCTTCTCCGGCGCTTCGCCAGCTTTAAAGGCATCAGGAAAATAATCCTCTATTGGCAAAGAACGACCATCCTCACGCGACTTAATAATTAAGCGCATGGCCGCAACGACACGCTGGTTGCCGGCTACGTTCTCAATTACTGCGAAGTGAACAGAGCGCGCATCATCAGAGTCACGTTCCGTCCCATCAGCTAAGACATGTTCATGTGGAATCATGTTTGTTTGATCAGCATATACATTAGCTCGCAAACGTAAATAACCGAGATATTCTTCGTCTCTCCCGTCGACAATATCTTCGCCGACCGCTAGGATGCCTACGGCAAAACGTGCTTCTTCGTGATCGTCGAATAATCGAGTCTCGATTGTCGGAATAACCATTTCGTTTGTAATTCGCTCGTCTATAAGTGACATGTAATCATAACCTTTACGTGAATTGATGTTTGAATACTAACATATTTTATTGTATTAGTCAACATTGTGTTGTTGAAGTATAGACAATAAAAAAACGCACACTTTCACTTTGGAAAATATGCGCTATATGGTCTGCTAAAGAACTACTTGGAAATGTAGCATAACTGGGGTAAAATGTCAAAAGAAAGACGAATTACGTAAATCTTATGCCCACCAAAGTAGTTATCGTAGAAGACGACATTGCAATTGCCGCGATGTACCAGTTCAAACTGGAACGCAGTGGCTACGACGTACGCGTCGCCCGTGATGGCAGCGCAGGCCTCACGCTTATAAAAGAGTTCGCCCCTGAAATCATCCTACTCGATATTCTTATGCCCGTCATGAATGGCGACGTTATGCTCGAGAAGCTGCGGGCCAGCGTGTGGGGCAGCACTATGAAGGTCATTATCCTGACCAACATCAGCAAAGTCGAAGCTCCGCAGAAACTTCGTTTCCTCAACGTCGACCGCTACGTCGTGAAGGCCCACTACACCCCGTCGCAAGTGGTCAACATCGTCGACGAAGTCTTAGCCGGCTAAGTGCAAAATGATTGTGTTACGTGGCGGCTTAACGTAGGATACATGTAGATATGCCTAAAATTGCCATCATCGAGGATGACCAAGCCATTAGCCAAATGTACCGCTTCAAGTTTGAGGCGGAAGGCTACGATGTGCAGACGGCCGAAAATGGTAAGCTCGGGCTCGAGCTCGCCGAGAGCATGCGGCCGGATATTATTCTGCTCGATCTGATGATGCCTATCATGACCGGTGACGTCATGCTCGAGAAGCTGCGGACTACCGCTTGGGGCAAAACCGTGAAAGTGATCGTCCTCACCAACATGGGTGAACAAGAAATTCCAGCAAACATGCGGACGATGGGCGTGAGCGCCATTATCCTCAAAGCCGACATGACCCCCCGCCAAGTCGCCGACCTCGTCAAAAAACAACTCTCCACCTAACCCTCCCCCTCCCCTTTTTTCCCCTCCCTTTTCCACCCCCCCTTTTTTCCACCCCCCTTTTTTTCATCCTTCTTTTTCACCTTCCTTTTCACCGTTCCTTTTCCCTTCCTTTTCACCTTCCTTTTGCCCAGCCCTTTTTTAAAACCCCCGCACCCTTCCCGCAAGCGACCCTTGTGAGAGGTCCGTCCTCTCACAGCCAGGCGTCAACGTAACTTCCTATCTGTCAGCGATAGATTCTATCAACCGATATGTGAGAGGACGGACCTCTCACATCACTTCATCGTAGTTAGCGAGTTGATGTTTGATTATCTCGATTTCGAACCTATTTTCTATGTAATCACGCACGAAGTCGGCGTAGGCTTGCTTAGCCCCGTCGAATAAGTCTAGTACGTATTCGGGGTGGAGCCAGGCCAGTTGCTTGTCGTTTATGTAACACTCGAGACTAGAGTAGGGCCATGCCAAATAATCGTGCGGGTTCATGTGTATGTAGCGAGAGATGTGGTAGAGGTATGCATCGGTCGTAATGCGCGAAGCCTTATACCTCCCCTGGAATAATCCTCCCACTCGATTATACCGGTGGTTAAAATACATTGCATAAGCCGTCATGACTCGGCGCATTAATCGAGTGATGGCAGCCTGCTCAGTCTGCAAGAACAGGAGATGAAAGTGATTCGGCATAAGGCAATACGCGATGAGGTAGACATCCTCGGATAGATTATCGAAGGCGTGTCGATTAGCTGAACGAGCGGCTTTGCCGATCAGGTACTTCTTGAGAAGACCGAGGAATACTACGTAATCATTATCATCCAAAAAAATAGTACGCTTCTCTACCCCACGATTATAAACATGGTAGTAGGCATTAGGCTCGAATTCTTTAACTATATTGCGGCTTGGCATGTGAGAGGTCCGTCCTCTCACGCAATTTAGCATGCGTCTTGAAAACCTCTTCTTAATTTAAGTATTTATTAATCGCCAAGCGGGTTGTGAGAGGACGGACCTCTCACACTTGGGGGGTGGGCGGTTTTTTTGGGGGGAGGTGGGATTGCTTGATTGGGGGGGATGTTCGATAATGGGTGGTATGAAGATTGCAATTGTTGGATTCGATATTGAAGGCCGGGCTACCTACGACTACTTTAGTAAGGGTGACCACGTCATTACCATCTGTGACCAAAACGGTGACTTGGCCGTGCCAAGCGGCTGCGACGCCGTTTTAGGGCCGCACTACCTCGATGACCTCGACCGGTTTGATATGATCGTCCGTACGGCCGGGCTGCACCCCAAGCTGATACTCGAGAAAAACCCAGGCGTGCAGGCCAAAATCACATCTCACATTAATGAGTTCATGAAGGCGTCGCCGACCCAAAACATCATCGGCGTCACCGGTACGAAGGGCAAAGGCACCACCGCCACGCTCATCACAAAAATATTGAAAGCCGACGGCAAGGTGACGTATCTGGGCGGTAACATCGGTGTGCCGCCACTGAGCTTTATCGATGCGCTGCAAGCTGATTCATATGTCGTGCTGGAGTTGTCCAGCTTCCAGCTGATTGATCTCAAAACATCGCCCCACATTGGCGTCTGCTTGATGGTAGCGCCGGAGCACCTCAATTGGCACGAAGATTTCGAGGAGTACTTGGCCAGCAAACAACAGCTCTTTATCCACCAGCGCAAGTCTGATATTGCCATCTATTTGGCTGAGGATGATAACTCCATCAGCGTTGCCGACGCGACGCGTGGCCAACAGATTCCCTATATGGAGACACCGGGTGCCTGCGTCGAAGGGTCAGCCATTACCATCAATGGACAAGTAATTTGCCAGGTCGACGAACTCAAACTGCTTGGGCAGCACAACTGGCAGAACGTTTGCGCCGCCATTACCGCTGTTTGGGTGGTAACGGCCAACCTGGCCGCGATTCGATCGGTCGTGACGACGTTTAGCGGCCTGCCCCACCGGCTAGAACTCGTCCGACAGTTCAAAGGCGTCACGTACTACGACGACAGTTTCGGCACGACACCAGAAACCGCCATCGTAGCGCTGCAAGCCTTTGGCCAGCCAAAAGTTGTTATCTTAGGCGGATCCGATAAGGGTGCAACCTACGACAACCTCGCCCAAGCCGTCACCACTAATACTGTTCGGCACGTCATCACCATCGGTGTAACCGGCCCTGCTATCGCAACTGCCCTCACAGCGGCCGGTTACACCGATGGCATCAGCGAGGCCGCCACCATGGCAGATATCGTCCAAACAGCGGCAAAAGTTGCCGAACCAGGTGACGTCGTTTTGCTGTCGGCCGCTTGCGCTAGTTTTGATATGTTCAAAAATTATAAAGACCGGGCCGAACAATTTCAGGCGGCCGTCCGCCAACTAGCGGACTAGTCAGTCGGGCTGCATAGTCGCGAGCACGCGAGTAAGTTGCGTAATAATGGCCGGTTCGGGCTGAATAACGATGGCTCGCCCGGCGCTCAGTTGCATGATTTCGGCTTCGATCCAATGAAAATGGGTACAGCCAAGCACGATGACGTCGGCCTTTTGGTCGAGTACCTCAGTGATCCGCGCAGTTATCTTTCGTTCGTCGATGGCCTGCTGCTCGATCATTGTCGACCAATCGCTGCAGTCCGGCTCTAACACGGTGAGGCCGGTGGCGTAGGTTTCTTTGAGCGCCCGGTAACGATCACTGCGAAGCGTATTGGGCGTCGCGCAGACCGCAATGATACCGGAAGAGGTCAACGCAGCCGCCGGTTTGACCATCGGTTCGACAGCTACTAACGGGACGCTGAATGCGCCGCGCAGCTCGCCAATCAGCGTCGTCGAAACGGTGTTGCAAGCCACTACAATGACGCCACAGCCAGCGTCGACCAAAGCTTGAAAGATGGGGAGCACAAACCCCAGAATCTCGAAAGTCGGGCGCGTACCATATGGGACGTGCTGGCTATCGTTACGAAAGATGATTTCGTGTTCGGGCAGAGCCCGCTCGATGGCGCGGACCACCGACAGCCCGCCGACGCCCGAATCGAAAACACCTATCTTGACGGTGGGCATAGCGAGCTAGTCCGCCTTTTTAGTAACTGGAATGGTCGCCCGGGCGGCCCGAATAACGTTTTCGAACAGGGCGCAGACGGTCAGCGGACCGACGCCCCCCTTGACTGGGGTGATCGTAAGATCGTCACGGTCGTAAACTTCGGCGGCTACGTCACCTACCGTTTTACCGTCCTCGCTGGCGACACCAGCATCGACGACAACCGCAAATTTTTTGATCATGTCGGGGTACAGAATCGCTGGACTACCGGTGGCGGTGACGATAACATCGGCGGCCTGCGCCGTGGCGACTAAATCTGGCGTGCTGCGATCGGCAACTTCGACATCGAGCCCCGAGGCGAGCAACAGCTTTTCGAGCGGCTTACCGACAAGCTTACCGCGGCCGATCAGCAAGATGTGCTTGCCGCGCAGCTCGATATTGTAGCCGGCGAGTAACCACAATATGGCGATGGGAGTGGCCGGATCGTAGATGGCATTTTTCCCAAGCGCATCGACGTCTTTAGCGGGTGCCACCAAGTTAACCAGCTCGTCGGTCTGCGCCGGATCGGCTAACGGCAGCTGGATGATAATGCCGTGGACTGATTCGTCTTGGTTAAGCGCCTCCAGCAACGCCGGCACTTCTGGCTGCGTGACGCGGTGGACATCAACGTCAATCAGCAGCTCGGTACCATAGCGGCGCTTGAGGCGGATATACAGGTCAATCACCGGGTTATCAATCGTTACGATGATGGCCAGCTTAGGAAACACGTGGTGCGCTTGGCGCAGGGCTCGGACCTCAGGCGCCTGACGCTCCTGAATAAAATCCGCTAATTCACGACCATTAAGTTTCTTCATATCTGTTAATTGTATCATCTAGTGCTATTTATAGGGACTTTTTACCAAACACAAGTATTATGATAGTATTCGAGTGATTTTATATGACATTAACAGTAAGGAATATCATGTATCCCCAAGCTCCTTCCGCTCCCACAGTTGAGGCTCCTAGCGCCAGTTCAACCCCGGCCTGGCCCGGTGCCTTTGGTATCTATAAATACTCTAAGTCGGCGGTTACCCCCAATGTGTGGGTATACCTTGGCCTTGGCGTCATTTATGTTATTGTTTCATTGGTGATTTCTCAATTTACGAAAGATCCCGCTCCTCACACCGCGGCGCCACTAGGGAAACAGCTTGTGGGTAATGCTTTCAGCCTCGTTAACTACACGCTATACGCTGGCGCTGCTACCTATCTTTGGCTGGCAGGCACCAAGGGCGAATCACTATCATTCGGTCAGACAATTAGTTACTGTCTGAAGTCTTTTGGTCGGATGCTCGCCACATTGTTGCTGAGCGGCTTACTGGCGGTGGTGAGTTTCCTAGCCTTGATCGTTCCGTTCTTTTTCGTATATCCACGCCTAGTACTAGCGCCTTACTTCTTGCTAGATAAGAATATGGGACCAATTGAAGCGATTAAAGCCAGTTGGGGCCAAACAAAAGGCCATCTGTCTAAGCTCTACGGCATCTATGGCGCAGCCCTATTAATGGGCTTATTGGCGATTACGATCATCGGGATACCGTTTGCGATTTATTTCACGATTATGTACAGCGCGGCCAGTGCTGTTCTGTACCGATACATTACCGGTTCGCCGCTAGTCTTGGCAGCCTATGCACCGGTGGCTGCCCAGCCGTATGCAACCGCCCAGCCCATCACAGCGCTACCACCACAGATGGTACCTGGCCCACAACAGCAAGCACCTACTCCAGCCCCCACAGCACCCACGCCAGCGTGGCCAGCTCCCCAGCCACCGGTGGCCGAAGCAATGCCGCCTCAACCGCCAGCACCCGATGCTAACGGTTCGTTCCCCACTCCCCCCACAGTCTAGACTTGTCAAAACAGGGGTAATTTGCTAAAGTTTGCAGAGCGCGCTGTGTACGTTGCAGGTTCAAAAGTTAGTAACTATAGCACCTTCAACTTCTTACAAAGTAAGCTTCGCTCTTTCGGGCCAGTAGCTCAGCTGGTTAGAGCACCTGCCTCTTAAGCAGGGTGTCGAGGGTTCAAGTCCCTCCTGGCCCTCCAAGCATAAGCATTATGAAAGACTCCGCCTTGGAGTCTTTTTATTTGGTACAATTAAAGTATGAAGAAACAAGATATCAAGGCAAATGACAAGATCGCGATTGGTGCTGGAATTGGCGTAGCGCTGGGTGCAATAATAGGCCTGGTAGTATTCGATAACATAGGAGTAGGGATCGCTATCGGTGCTGGGGTTGGCGTGGCGGTCGGTGTAGCTTTTAATGATGGGGATACGAAAAAGAAATAGGAGTTTTAGTTGCGATAGACAAGACGGTGGCCCCCCAATACGCTTATGCTTAAAACAGAGGTTAGCTTCCTCTTTTTTGATATAATAGCAATATGATACAAGATCCTGCCATAACAAACTCCGACAAATATAAAGTTATCTTTGAGAATGATAGAGTGCGAGTACTAGAATATAAGGATACGCCGGGAGATAAAACTACGCTACACAACCATCCTGACAGTTTTATGTATACTCTAAGCTCATTCGATAGAAAATTAGTTTTTGAGGATGGTACGGACAAAATTGTAAAAAAAGATATCGGCGATGCTAGCTGGTTAGCAGCACAAAAACATCTAGGTAAGAATATTGGCTCAACGGAAACACACGTATTACTTGTTGAGCTTAAAGAACCGTCAAGTCTGGCCGAAAAATAGTTGCTATAGCATCTACGATGGCCCTCCAAAGATCCATCAACAGATACCAAACAGTTCCAATATCAGCACCACTGTTTTATTGGCACCAATTCGTATCTGTTATTTAGTTCTAGTCTTGCTTGGTATTTATAAAAAGACCGAGGCCTTGTTATTAGTTCATATAAAAAAGCCCTCAATTTTCATAATGAGGGCTTTATATTTTTCTGGGTCGTAAGTACTAAATCTATACGATTGGGTAAAATTCTGCCGACATGGTGGACATGTCTACCATTGTCATGAATTTTTGAGCAACTTCGTTACCTGCGTCTGCTTTTGGACCTGCAGTAGCAGTTTCCATGCTTTCATATCTCAGTACAAGCATAACCTTACCGTCATCTGATACTGATGACTCTCGTCTTTCAAGCCCTGGTAAGTGTGGAGCAACTTCATCTTGAAATCTTTTATTAAGTGCCAAAAAATCGTCTCTGTTGACATCACTATTAATATTGAATTTTACAATTTGCAATACTGCCATGTTTATACCCTCATTTCATAGTTAATAGTATTGTATCCTGATATAATAAATATATGCAGTCTACCTGCACATATTGTAAGGCTGCCTGCCTAATAGTGTCAACTAGGATCTCAAATGAATAAAAGTATCGCAAATAATTACACCCCCATCGGGAAACTTCTACAGCACATGTCAAAAATGTATAGTACCGAAGCTAGTGGTTTGCTCGCCGAGCGTGGGCATAAAGGTCTTTCGCTTTCACATACGGCATTAGTTTTCAATTTAGATACCGATGGTACAAAATGCACAATCGTAACAAAAAGAGCCTGTATTAAGCGGCAGTCAATGGCCGAGCTCGCTAATGACCTAGAAGTACGAAATTATGTAAAACGAGTTGATGACCCAAATGATAAACGGGCTCAGATATTTATATTTACAAAATTGGGAATGAAATTTGCAACTGACGCAAAAGAAATTTGCGAGCTATTAGATAAAAAGTATGAAGCCCTGCTAGGGACAGATGCTACTACTAAAATTAGAGGTTCCGTAGATTAGTTTTCACGCTTAAAATAGTTGCGATAGTCAAGACAATGGACCTCCAAGCATAAGCGTTATGTAAGACTCCTTCGGGGGTCTTATTGTATAGTAAGCATTATGAAGAAAACTCCATGGACGCCATCTCGGATTGTCAGTCTCGTTTTATTAGTACTTTCAGTAGGTGTTTTGCTATTGGGTCTGCAGTGGATGATTGGCGGGACTCAACTCATTCACAAACCGCCTACTAGTGGAGAAGACGTTGGTCCACTTTTTGGGTTTGGGCTGCAATTGGCGGGGACCGCTTTAGTTATCATTGGAGGTGTTTTAGTTATGTTATTCACATGGCTCTACCTAAGTGTGACACGGCGGCTTAAACTAACTAAATAAACGATCCGCAGCATCTACTTTAATTTTAGTTACGATAGACAAGACGATGGACGTCCAATACGCTTACACTTAAATGCTTGACATAAATAGTAAACAAAGTGTATACTTTGTTATATGAAAACAGCAATCCTCAATGTTAAGGTTGACGAACAAGTTAAGAAGCAGGCCCAGGCCGTTGCTGGGTCGTTTGGAATTCCTCTGAGCACCCTCGTAAACGCATATTTAATTGAGCTCGGTGAAACGGGACAGATACACTTTAGTGCTGTTGAAGTGATGACGCCAAAAATGGAAAAAATCATCGAGCAAGCTGAAGAAGAAATAAAAGCAGGCGAAACAAGTGGACCCTTTGAGACAACTGAGGAAGCAATCAACTATTTAAAGTCTTTGTAAGATGCTGTATTATTCGATTGATTTTACTAAAGGATTTTCGAAACAATTTAAAGTGCTGAGACCAAAACAAAAAGAGCGATTTTATGAACGGCTCGATCTATTTAAGAAAAATCCTCACGATAAAGCATTGCGCGACCATGCTCTGAAAGGCAAATATAAAGGATACAGAAGCATTGATATTGAAAGCGACTTACGCGCGTTGTATTACATCAAGGAAGATACACTAGTAATCTTTGGATTTATCGGAACACACAGTCAGCTCTATTGAACACGTTGTCAACTTTAAATATAGTTCCAATAGCGTCTACTGTGGCCCTCCAAACATAAGAGTTATCGAAGACTCCTTGTAGCTACTAACAACTTAACCATATTGACAGTTTTACCTACAGAGAATATACTCTGTAGTATGAATACTGTTATAAGCGTAAAGATTGATAAGGAAGTTAAGGCCTCTGCCCAAGAGGTTGCTAATAGTGCTGGACTCACTCTGAGTACGCTCGTAAACGCCTACTTACGACAAGTAGCAGCCACTCGTCGTATCGAATTATATGCACCCGAACAAATGACTCCTAAGTTAGAGAAGCTAATTGAAGAAGTTGAAGCCGAGCTCAAGAACGGTAAGGCAAGTAAAGAGTTCGATAGCGTAGAAGAGTTCCTCGCTGACTTAAAAAAATAGCATCTTATGACAATTCGATATTTGCCTAAGTTCAAGAAACAATACAAAAAATTACCCCATAATCTACAGATACAATTTGACGAACGAGTCCAGCTATTCGCCGTAGACCCAACACTCCCAATGTTGAAGGTTCATCCTCTCAAAGGTGAGTACAAAGGCTATTGGAGTATGAGTGTGAGTGGTGACGTCCGTGCATTATATATAATGACTGGTGACACAATAGTCATATTTGCACTTATAGGATCACATAGCCAACTTTACGGATAGCTCGAATTGTGGTTGCGATAGCATCTACGATGGACCTCCAAATATAAGCACAATAGAAATAACCCGGTCTCGCAAGCTGGGCTTCGCAGCTATTGCTCCTTAAGTCTACTCGCAGCACTGGCGCTTAGCGGAAATGAAATTCCTACTATAAATACTGCAAATGCTAACATAACGTTTGTGATTCTTGTCCTATGTAGGGCTAAGATCATATACTGTCGCCTCTATTAAAATTAACGAGATAACAGTACTCCACTAATCACATGCACAACTCCGTTGTCTGCATTCACGACAGCCTTCTCTACCATTTAATGCAAAAAGCTACGGTGAAGAAAGTTTATTACTTTTGTAGTTATTCTGATTTTTGGTTTTAAATAACTCGATGTACTTACTCTTGAGTGCTTGCTGATTATTGGCCGCTTTGTTATTTGTGCCGTAAAGATCGGAATGACTTTTTGAATGTCGTTTATATGTATATACAGATGTATCTAAAATGCCGACGCGCAAATTGAGCAGGACTCTCAAGGTGAATTCAAAATCACTGTGCGGGAAGAACTCATTAGTCTCATCAAAATAGCCAATTAATGCAAAAACTCTTGAGTGATACATAAATGTCGCATTGTTTATGCCAAACTCATCTGAGCCATGTTGTAAGAAATCTATAATTAACGCAGTTGTGTTTGTGTTGAGTGGTCTAACAAATAATTGTCTATTGCCATCCACGACGGTCGTTCCGGCGTGAACTGCATCAAGCACTCCATCTTGTAAAATCTCGTAACGATGTCTCAAACTATCAGGAGTAAACTCATCATCGGCATCTAGAATGCAGATGAACTGACCTGTTGCCGCTTTAAGACCTTTATTGATTGTTTTGTAAACGCCAAGGTTAACGTCATTCTTGAGGTAGACTATATCATCGTCTAACAATGACTGCACGACAAGATCAGTATTATCAGAGCTACAATCATTGATAATAATTATCTGAACGCCTACAAGTCTTTGCGAGCGAATTGAACCAACAGCACCATCAAGCGATGAGGCATAATTGTAGGCAGGAATAATGACACTAATTATTGGCTGTTTCACTTTTTAAGAATAGCAGCTTGGTGGCTAAATCTTTTTACTCCAAAAACTCACGCAAAGGTCGGAAGAGTAATGGTTGAATCTTTGTCCAACCCCATGGTTGTTACTAACAATCGAGCAGCGGAACTATTCACTGACATTAACTCCCGAGAACTTGATGATGTATTTGTATAAAATTTAATTGCGAAAGCGTCTGCGGTGGACCTTCAAGTATAAGTATTGTCCATGATCAACCGCCGTGTAATCCTTGTGCATTCCAGGAAAGATGCACAACGAGTGTCCGCGTGCTTATTAGATGTTGAAGACGTAATTAAATATGTTTACTAATTCGTTTAATTGACTTAAAGCTAGGTATTAATAGGGGCACTTCGGCTTTGTATTTATTATATTCTTCTTGGCCACCCCACTTTTTTTGAGCTGACTTTTCTAGTAATGGAATGCCGCTCACAAACAGCAATAAAACAATGATAAATAGCGGACTAAGGAGTGCTATCAGCAAGCTTATGCCGGTTAATGACGAGGCTACTACTAGGTAGATGCCAATCCAAACCATTATCTCGCCAAGATAGTTTGGGTGACGACTTGCCCGCCATATTCCCTCGTCAATCCACTGACCTTTGTGTTTGGCGTTATTTTTGAATCGAAATTTCTGGGCATCGGATATAGTTTCGATTAAAAGACCTAGGCTAAATACGACTACACCAATCCAGCTTAGAACTGTTATGCTCGTGTGTATTCTCGCGTAACCCATTAACGCCGCCAGCATTATTACGAAAACCGAAGCACCCTGCAATAGCCAAAATTTCAGGAATCTGAAAAAATTCTCTCTCATGCCATCAAAACGCACATCTTTGCCGACTTTATTGATGCGTATAAATAGAAACCCGCCTAATCTAATAGCCCATATCAAAACAAGTATTAGGATTAACGTATGGAGGCTGCTCTGAGTGCTGCGGGAAAAACCAAAAATAGCCAATGTAGCAAAAGTAATAGAATATGAAATATCTGTAAGTTTATCGGTTTTGAATAAATAGGCTGGGATAAACATGATTACGTTAATACCCAGTGAGACGATGAAAGCCAAAACTAGTAGATCCATCCTAAAATCATACCATTACTGGATATTTGAAATCGACACGATCACTTCCTTTGATGGTTACGATAGCTTCTACTAAGTCCCTCTAGTACGCTTTCGCTAAAACAAAAACATAAACTAGTCTTGATACAATAGACTGATGAGAATAGCCATCCTGGGTGCCAATGGGTATATTGGTCACAATTTGATTCAAAAATTGATTAACCAAACTGATCATTCAATTATTGCTCTTTCGCCTCATGCACTATCAATACCCTTTAACCACGAACGTTTAGTCAAACATAACGTCGACGTCTTTGATACCGAACTTTTAAAAAAATATCTTAGAGATTGTGATGCCGTGTATTACTTAATACACATGATGGCTTTAAAGAAAGCAGATTTCACTGTAGCGGAGTCGAATGCAGCTGAAAGTTTTTGTAAAACAGCTAATGGTTCTACTATTAAACGAGTTATTTTTCTAGGCGGTCTCGGTGACGATCACGAACAATTATCTAAACACCTTGCTAGTCGTCATAAGACTGGTGAAATATTAAAAAAAGGACTACCGCAAGTAATAGAACTCCGGGCATCTATGGTAATTGGTAATGGTAGTATTTCGTATGATATTGTTACGAATCTTATCCACAAATTGCCAATCCTGACGCTTCCAAAATGGGCAAAAACAATGACACAGCCCATCGGTTTAGCCGACTGTATTGATTACCTTATTGCTGCGCTAGACATGTCCATAACGGGTCATCAAATAATAGAGATCGGCGGACCAGAAAAACTTTCTTACGGCGATTTAATGAAACGTTATGCGGCATGGGAACATAAAAAAATGCTGATTATCCGATTTCACGTCATTCCCGTCAGTATTGCGGCCTGGTGGTTGAATCTTTTTACCCCAAAAACTCACGCGAAAGTTGGAAGAGTAATGGTGGAATCTTTATCCAATCCTATGGTTGTTACGAACTGTCGAGCTGCGGAACTGTTCCCCGGCATTCACCCCCACCGTCTAGAAGAAGTTTTTGTATAAATGTATACCGTCTACGGTGGCCCTCTAAAGATACCTAAGCAGATATCGCCTGGCTCCAATAACCATACCGTCGTTTTTTTGGCACTAATTCGTATCCGTTATTTAGTTCAAGTCCCTTTATGATATAATCCCTGTGTGTCATTTCAAGCATATTTAGACAATGTTGAAGATAAAACAGGCAAAACGCCACATGAGTTGATTGCCCTAGCAACAGCCAAGGGTTTTGGAGCTGACACAAAAGCTGGTGAAATCTTAGCGTGGCTCAAAGAAGATTTTGACCTTGGCCGTGGTCACGGCATGGCACTTGTTACGGTTATAAAAAACGGTGTAAAGATTAGCGACAAACACATAAGTAGTGGTGGCAGTCATAGTGACGATAGTAACGAACTACGCTTAGACGGTATCAAAAATCGTTAATCTGTTTTGAGAGCAGCGGGTTTTAGTTGCTGTAGCCTAGACTATGCTTCTCCAATACGACTTTCTTAAAAGAGTTTCTTCGGGAGCCTTTTTTGTTGCTTTTGATGACCGAATGCATATACTTATTAGGTATTATATAACTCGTAAAGACACAAATAAAAAAATGAAAAAACTATCATCAAATACTAGGGGCAGTGCTCATCTAATTATATTAGTCGGCGCTGTAGTTGGCGTAGCCGTACTTGGCACGCTCGTTATGGTTATAAAAGCAAATCACCACAAGTCTGTATCAGCTGTAACAACAAGTAGTAAAACCGCTTCTAATGCTAGCTCCTTGAAGACTCCGAACGATTCAACCGCAAGTACTGCCAGCCCCGTCGCTACAACGAGCACTACTAGTACAAGCTCAATAGCTAAAACGAGTACCAAGACACCGACGACACCGAGCTCTACGCCTGCTACGTCGCCTGCATCGAGCACACCTGCAGCCCAAACCCCTCTTAGCGTGCTCACAACGATCATAGCGAACTTACAAAGCGGCAGCGCAGAGGCTGATGTTACTGCCAACAGTGTCACTGTGCCAGGGCCAATTAGTAACGCCCAGGCTCGACCAATCGTCTTTAGTGTTAATGGTCAGACATACTTTGCTTACACGCAGACAACGGCGCCTAACTTCAATTTAACTGCCGCTCAAACCGCTTCTACCATGGCAGTAGTCAAGGCTACTGTGAGTAGCCCGGCACTCGTCAAGGCATACCTTGATAAGACCAACAATCTTACCGACGCTAACTTCCACTCAGATGGTTTTTCAACGGGTGGTAACTAAATATTGGCATTGAGCTATGTGTAGAAACATTAAGCAACTCTATAACTTTGAGCCACACGCTACGAGTGACGAGGTAGAAGCCGCGGCGTTGCAATTTGTGAGAAAAGTTTCCGGTTTTCAAAAACCATCAATAGCCAATGAAGCTGCCTTTAGTCATGCTATCGATGAAATCGCCCATGCCACTTACCACCTTCTTGAAGATCTTGTCACGCAAGCAGCTCCTCGTAATCGAGAGACCGAGAGTGCTAAAGCCCGCGCCCGATCAGTGCAACGTTTCAGATCCTAAAATTTTCGCGGCTTGATACCCTTTGCCGTTCCAATACTGTCATAGATGTCACTATAGTATATTGATTTAAATAGTTCTTATGTTTTAATATATACTATGCATGAGCGCGCTTATCCGAAGTTAGAGAACCTTGGTAGAAATTGTTTATATTGGCAGGTAGGTGGTCTAGCGACTGCATGCTGCTTCCCCAAAGCAGAACTCGAAGGCCGAAGAAGCTGCGAAGGCTTAATAGACGATGTATGTCTTTTTATGAAAGATGGTACTGAACCGACTAGCTTAACGGATGAGCAAATAGCTTCACTCAAAACTACGCTCCCTACTTCTACGTCGGCCGAACAGCTCCCTCCTGGGGACATTCCAGCACTATAACGATTTTTGTGGCGAAAGACACTACGAACTTTCAAATTGGTGTTTGAGCGAAACTAATTGAGTTATGCAAATAGTCTATGTGCACTTTTAAGAGGGTTCGTATTTGCCCAGAAAAACAAACTTTGAAGCTTCTGTGAGGCGTTTTATATGATATATTTTCTATGATGGCTAAAATTACTAACGAACAAATCAAACCTTTGCGCACTTGGAATATTTCTGCTGGCATATTACATTTGGCATCACTCATTGCCATACTTATGCTTTCTAATAACTTCTCATTGCCAGTAACTGCGACCTACATGACAGGCCCCCCTGGTTCAACTTTTACGAACCCAATTCTACTATTTAGCAACAATGTTAGCTATACCATCGCACTATTTTTGGGGCTTTCTGCATTTTTCCATTTCCTTGTAGCTTCCAAAAAAGTCTTTCCGAAATATTCGGCAGGCTTAAAGCAAAATAAAAACATCTTCCGCTGGGTTGAATATTCGTTCAGTTCCTCACTGATGATATTTTTAATCGCACAGCTAAATGGCATCAGCGATTACGCGGCACTTTTGGCTATTTTTGGAGTTAACCTATCTATGATTTTGTTTGGCTGGCTTCAAGAAAAATTCACTACGCCTGGCGATGGTCAGTGGCTGCCATTTATTTTCGGATGCATAGCGGGAATAATTCCCTGGCTGATTATTGTCGTTCAGCTAGCTAGTCCTCGTGGTCCGGCGGGGACGACTGCTCCTGCATTCGTGTATGCAATCGTTATCTCTCTGTTTGCTTTCTTCAATTGTTTTGCTCTCGTTCAATACAAACAGTATCGAGCTAAAGGTAAGTGGGCATACTATATTCGTGGCGAAAAAGCCTATATTGTACTTAGTTTTGTGGCGAAATCCTTACTTGCTTGGCAGATATTTGCAGCCACTTTAGCTTCAAAATAAGTAAAACGTAGTCTCTAAACTTTTGTCGTAATAGTATAATATATGGCTTAATATGTAATACTTACGTATTAATTAGCTAGGCTGCCACCTGAGCTCATAAAGACTGTCTTGAACTACCGCATTGAGGAATATGCGAATATGGGCGTGCTCTGGAGATAAGGTGTAACTTGTAAGGTTTGATATAGTAAACAATATGCAGACAGAGATTGAAGCTAAGTGGCTCAACATAGACTTAGATGCCATGCACACCAAACTAAAAAGTGTTGGCGCTAAATTGCTTCACGCCGAACGGCTAATGACTCGCCGCGTCTACGACTATCCCGACAGACGGCTTGAAAAAATTGGTGGTTGGGTACGAGTGCGCAACGAGGGCGATAAAATTACGCTTAGTTACAAACAATTGAACGATCGCAGCCTTCACGGCACGAAAGAAGTGGGTGTCGTGGTCGACAATTTTGACGCGACCTGTAGCTTGCTAGAAGCGATTGGGCTAGTCTCAAACTCCTTTCAAGAAACCAGACGTGAAAGCTGGGAACTTGAAGGCGCCCAAATCGAACTTGATACGTGGCCATGGATACCAAGTTTTGTTGAGATTGAAGCCGAAAACGAAGTGCTTCTAATGAAAACCGCTCTCCTCCTCGGTCTGGATTTTGCTTTGGCACTCCATGGCAGCGTCGAAACCGCGTATCAAGCTGTCTACGATGTGACTGATGAAGAAATTGATAACTGGAATGAGATTCTTTTTGGTGAAGTGCCTGATTGGTTGGCGGTCAAAGCCAAGAAAGTATAGGCATGTCTGTCATCGATGAATACATAGTACAGATTAGTGGACCACGAAGGGCAGCGCTCCAACACTTAGGTGACGTTATTCGTAAAACAGTCCTGACGCCGAAGAGACAATGAGTTATGACGTGCCAGCGTTCAAATACAATCACAGATTGCTCGTAGGCCTGGCAGCTCATAAAAATTTTATGAGTTTGTATCCTGCTTCTGGTGTTATCGAGCACTATGAAGCCGAATTAGATGGGTTTAAATTATCAAAAGGTGCCATCCGGTTCACTGTTGATAAACCCCTTTCGTCTGCCTTACTCAAAAAGATTGTTCTCTACCGTTTGAAAGACATTTCCAAGTAGCTTCTACTATTGTAATCTCAGCCCGGCTCAAACATAAACAGCAGAACCATATAATCATAAGCGTGCTTGATAGAATCAGCCTCGGTAGCTATACTTGGCAGTAAGAAAGGTGCTAATTAAACCTATGACTAAAATACTACTCGTTGAAGATGACCCGATGATTTATCGAATGTACCAGAAGCTGTTTGAGCTCGAAGGGTACGAAACTGAAGTTGCCGAAAACGGCCAAGAAGGTCTCGACAAAGTTAGCTCTTTCCAACCGGATATAATTCTATTAGACATTATGATGCCGACCATGAACGGCGTAGAAATGTTAGCTAAACTAAAAGCCGACGACGCTACGAAGGATATCCCGACCGTCGTGCTAACTAACGTCTCAGACATGCGCGTTTCAAACGAAATTTTTTCGCACGGTGCCAACCTATCGATAATTAAAAGCGAAACCGACCCTGATCAAGTCATAGCATGGATTAAATCAGTCCTCGCTAAATCTGACGACAATCAAGCTAGCGATGACACGCCTGCCACTGACGATGTTCCCGCCCCCGAAGAAAACCACGATAACCAACAATAAAACTAGCTTTAGGAGCTAGGAGCTGAACATGCAGCCCTCAGATATCCATGCCAAACTGCTGAGTCAAATTCAGCAAACACTCGGTGAACAAGCATTCATCCCTGATAATCTAGAGCCGTTAATTCATCGCATCAGTGAAACGTACGTCCAGAGCGATCAGGAACAAAAACACCTTAACGAACAAGTCGCTTTACGTACCGAGCAGTTGATGGCCTCGACTTCAAGAGCTTATTCTTTCTTGGATAGTTTAAATATGGGGCTGATCATGTGTGACGTAAACCCCGAGGTTGTACTCACCAATCAACCATTGCAAAAGATGCTGGCTTCGAAAACTACAGCTAGCACAGATTTACTGCCCCCACAGACTGCCAAGAACATGTGGAATCTCGCTACCATCGACACGTTGCTCAAGCCTGAATTAGAGCTTCGCATCTTAGTGACGCAAAGCCTATCGACCAATAAGCCTATCGAATGCAGCGAAGTTAACGTTGGCGCCTTTGTGCTGCGTTGGTTTATCGCGCCGATGGTAAACGAAGTTAAGCCTGGCGATAAACAACAAATCGGCGTAATTATTCTTGTCGAAGACATTACTGAGCAAAAAATGTTGGAACGATCGAAAGATGAGTTCCTATCAATTGCGTCACATGAACTACGTACGCCGCTCACTGTTATTCGAGGCAACTCAGCAATTATCAAAAAATATTACGCAGCAAATCTGGCTGATACCGATGTTGCTGGCATGATTGAGGACATTCACGAATCATCAATACGACTTATTGGAATCGTCAATGACTTCTTGGACGTTTCCGCCTTGGAACAGGGTAAAATGCGTATCGTGCCCGAATCGTTCACGTTAGTCGAGACGGTAGATAACGTGTCTCGAGAGTTACAAAATCTCTGCGAAACTAAAGGGATCAGCTTGATTTGTGACGACAGTATCAAAACTATGCCGCCCGTTATTGCTGACAAACAACGTATCAAGCAAGTTATCTATAATTTGGTCGGCAATGCCGTTAAGTTTACTGAAGAAGGCAACATTACAATCAGTATGACCAACGACGAAAACTTCGTATACACTTCAGTTTCTGACACGGGTCGAGGAATGTCAGACGAAGGTCAACGATTACTATTTCGAAAGTTCCAGCAAGCAGGTAGCAGCTTACTAACACGTGATACCACCAAGGGCACAGGACTCGGTTTGTACATATCAAAGCTGATTGTTGAAATTTCGGGTGGCACAATTAAACTTGACCATTCTGAAGTCGGCAAAGGTAGTACCTTTGTTTTTAGTTTGCCCCGCACCCCGCCTTCACCCAGCAACTCGAGTGGATAGCCTGAGACTCCTAGCTGCCATAGTTATGACTTCGTGAGATTTGTAAGAGTCAAAATACATATGTGAGCACTGTCACATCAGATAGGTCATTATAAGCGTATATTTCTATTTGCGTCGCTATTGGCGTGGAAATAACGCGCCCTCGACATTAAAATATGCCGCGAGTGTAATTCGGATTGCTTCGCTAAAGGCTGTCTGCAATTTAATCATATTGTCTTCATTTGGTTCGAGTGTTGTTTGATTGTGCGTAATCGCAGTGTCGTATTCCAGTTGTAAAGATTGAACCTCGCAAGTTATTCCCTGCTTTTTTAATACCGAACGATTTCTAAACGAACTATACTGACGAGTAATATAGCCTCCCTTAAAAACCAAGTTGAGGTGCACTTCATTTGGCAAATCGTGTTTGTCTAGCTCGGACCTGAACTGTTTAGCAAGTAGCTCCAATAGTTCGGGGTCGCAACTAGCGGGTTCGTTAGCACCCGCTTTCCCACTAGCCTCACTTCCTCGGTTAGAAAGTACGAAAGGTTTCATGGTGACCGACTCACCAGCCTCGTTGAGTCCAATGTCGTAGTGGGAGGTATTATCCCACGCGACTACGAGAGTTGGTTCTTTGCGATGCCGAAGCTGGTCAAGAATTTCAGTATGAAATGGATCGTAAAATGTTTTTTGACAGTAGGTTTTATCGGCAGCCGTCAGGCTCTCACCTTCTTTCCAAATTGGATGGGCATCTGGCTTAGCATAGTCGGCTGTTTTGAAACGATCTGGGTCATCAGGATCACGGTTTAGATCACCCAAAGCACGACTGTGCTCAGCAATAATCGTCACAATACCATTGGTCGGTACTGTTTCGTCAGTACCATAGTCAGAAAAACGAATTCGCTTTTCAAAATCCAATGCCGTTCGCTCTAAAAATTCACCAAATTCACTGCTGGCATGATGCGCGGTATAAATTACTGGCACATCCCCAGTTCCCTCAACAATCCTCATACTTATATCATAGCAAGTTAAGTGTCATTAATTTGTTACAATCGTTAGTAATACAAAACTTATTTGAGGAATTAGCACATGGATAAAGATAGCATATCGGAACAACTTAAGCCGTTTCGTATCGTCACAACTATACTTATTCTGCTTGTTACGTTTAGCACTGTATTTTTTCACATAGTTGAAAAGTGGAATTGGCTAAATTCATATTACTTTACGGTTGTCACGATGGCGACGGTTGGTTATGGTGATTTCACTCCTACTACTCCTACTGGAAAGATTGGCGCAACCGTCTTGATATTCTTCGGCATTGGCCTCTTCGGCACATTTGCGAGCTTACTGCTAAAGCGACGTACACTTAAGAATATGGAGCGCCACGAAAGGCGCAATAACAAAGTCTAACTGTGTCACACATTCACGAAACGTACGATTACACAATAACCGTCTTCATCGTTCATGACGATAAAGTCCTGCTCGTCCACCATCCACGCTATAACATGTGGGTTCCAATGGGTGGCCATATTGAACTTAACGAGGATCCAGAACAAGCGCTGTACCGTGAAATAAAAGAAGAAACGGGTTTGGACGTTGAAATTCTCAGCACTAAGCCAAATATAGTTTCCGCAGGTACCAAGTTCATTCTCACACCTAGCTATGTTGACGTGCATGAGGCCAACCCGCCACATAAGCATATTTCGTTCACTTATTTTGCTCGTAGTAGTTCAAGAAGTGCACTTTTATCAGATGAACACCTCGATATGCACTGGTTTAGCAAAACTGAACTCGCCGAACCAAAGTACAAATTATCAGAATCAGTAATATTTTATAGTCACGAGGCATTACAGGCAGCTAAAAGTTTCCATAAAAGTCAGAGTGTCGCAAATGCTTGACGGCCTGTAGATACCGAGTAGCATAATAATGATGGCACACAATACTAGTTCCGGAATTATCATTCCCCGTGGGTTACAACTTGCTTTCGTTGTTGCAGCTTTATTGGCATTCGTTGGGCAGCTCGCTACTGAAGCCTACTTCGTACTGCAGCAGTGGCCAAACAATACTAATCTCAGCGGCTTTTATTGGATTTTCATGAGCATTTTTGTAATGCCGGTAGTCCTGTTTGGCATCAGCTGCGTGTTTAATCCGCGCAAAGGCATTACGCTCAATATTATTTTTGAAAATATGCTTATCACTGTAACCGGTTTGATGGTATTTGGGTTAATCGATTTAGTAATCGGTCGTTTAACTTTCTATTGGCCAATTGGATCCGATGGACTTTGGAGTTGGTTCTCATGGAACATTATTGAGGGCCTAACCGTGGCGATACTGTTCACTTGCCTACTTTGGCGACTTCGCGTTGTTAAGCGCTGGCAGTAGGCATTAAACTAACTAGACGGTCTTTGTGTAGATTTCATAACTGTACAAAAAGCCGTTTTGCTCGTGCAAATCGCTACGTTCTTGTAAGCTAAAACCTTGGCTAAAGTCAGGAAAGAACTGGTTACAGCCAAAATCGGCTTCTATGCGAGTGAGATACAGTTCGTCGGCTTTGCCGAGTTGCATGATCTGTGAAAATACATTTGCGCCGCCGATAACCCATAAGTCATGACCCTGCAAATCTTTCAGAAATTTTTCTAGATTATGAACCAGTTCCACGCCTTCGATTGGCGTATTATCACGCGTTAACACATAGTTGTCGCGCTCCGCTAATGGGCCATGGAACAGCTTATACGTCGTATTGCCAACTAGTATGTTACCGCCATAGTCTTTAGTGTGAGAAGTGAAGTAGGCCTCGTCGTCGGGAATTAACCACGGCTGAAAACCATCCTTGCCGATACCTTGTTTTCGATCGATAGCCGCGATAAGACGAATCATGCTAATGCTTAGTATGCCGTAACTGACTCAGCAAGTAAAATGAACCGGTTACAACTACGACTGACTCAGGGCCAGACAACAAAGTTTCATAAGCTTCAAGCTGATTGGCAACACAAACTACCGCTGCATATCCGTGTTGCATAAAGTTACTCTTTAGCACTTCGGAATTCATCGAAATTGCCGGCAAATCTTGGCTGGTGTTAAACGTCGTAATGATAACTCGGCTCGCAAAGCCGGCAATTATAGGCACGACTTCGATATAATCCTTGCCTTCCTTGAGCGCTAACAAAACTGCAGGCTTAGTATCAAGGAAGAGCGTCCTAAAACTTGCTACGAAGGCTGACATCTTTTGGGCATTATGCGCTCCATCCATGACGACAGTTTTACCAGAATGCTGTGTGACGTCCATCCGAGCCGGTACATATGTCGCTTGTGTTTCTCGCAATGCTTGACGTGTTAAGTGTTGCAAATTATCTCTGTTACTGACGTATTCATAAACCGTACTTGCTAACAACCAGTTGCGCTGCTGAAATGATGCCATGTGATCGGTGAACTCAGTTTGCACCGTTTGACTTGGCACTATTCTAAGTTCAGCACTGCGGGATTCTACCCAGTCATGTACAACCGTCATGATTTCTTCGTTTTGCTCGTACATTAGTACGGTGTTGTGGTCGTGAACAATACCGATTTTTTGCGCTGCAATGGCTGCCAGCGTTTTCCCCAGAATACTGACGTGATCGAAGCCGATATCTGTTATGACACAGACTTTGTCTGTACGCGTAAGAATATTCGTCGCGTCTAGGAGACCACCAAGTCCCGTTTCCACGACCGCATAGTCAACTTCATAACGACAGAATACCCAGAGCGCGAATGCGTACAGCAGCTCAAAGTATGAAGGCGGCATCCTGGCGCGTTCAACGATT
>JBBRZI010000001.1:0-99557 GCA_038236865.1 Saccharimonadales bacterium (SeqCode) | reverse complement strand
CGACCCAACCGTGACGCTGACCAATAGCGCGACCGCAATACAGACCCTGTTTAAGGGCTCCCGGCCGGACTGGCAAGAACATAGCATTAATTGGCTGCTGCGCAATCGGCCGGTCGACCACGGCGTCAGCGGCCAATTCGTCGTCGGCCGTAACGACAATCATGCAATCGTCGCTAACCTGCAGGCCACCTACAACTTGGCGCGCGATCGGGGGTTGTCCGCCACTCTAGAAGTCATCCCGGGCGGTGGCCACTCCTATCAAGTTTGGAGTCAGGCCTTGAAGGACTCTCTGCCGACGCTGTCGTATAACCTCGGGGCGACCAACTGTGAAACGGGCTGCTCGGTCAATTAGGCCGGGCCTTTTAGCGCAGTCCCGGTCTACAAAACACGACGGTCGGCCGTCGAACGACCGGCCCGCCGTTGGCTATATAACACTTATGTTTTGGAATCGTTCGAGGGAGTGTTTAAATAGGCGTACATAAAAGGGGTACAGAAGCACATGAATTATGAAAACGGTGGCGTCGCGCTAATGGATCGAGAACTAGCGGGCAAACATGCGCTCATCACCGGCTCGGTCAGTGGCATTGGCCTCGGTATCGCCCATCGGCTGGCCCGCGAAGGCGTTAATATTACGCTGCACGGCTTTGGTGATATCGACCGCGCCCAAACCGAGATTGCCGCCTATGGTGTCGAGGTGGACTACAATGGCTCTGACCTGCGCTACGAAGACCAAATCGCGGCAATGATGACGCAGGACCACGAACGCTACGGTGGCAGCGACATACTGATCTGCAACGCCGGCAAGCAGTACGTGGCGCCGATCGAAGACTGCCCCCCGGAGGAATATCACGCTATTATTGCCATCAACCAGGACGCCGCCTGGCTGTCAGCCCACTATGCCGTCCCCGACATGCGGGCCAAAAACTGGGGGCGTATTATCATAACGGCTTCGGCCCACGGCAAGCGGGCCTCACCCGGAAAATCGCCCTATGTTATGTCCAAACACGCCGCCATTGGCTTGGCGGAAACGTTAGCGCTCGAGCTGGCCGAGACGCCGATTACGGCCAATGCCATTTGCCCGGGCTGGGTGTTGACGCCGTTAGTCGAGCAGCAGATCAGCGCCAAAGCCGAGCGCGACGGCTGTACGCCGGCCGAAGCGGCTCGTCGCATGCTGGCCGAAAAGCAACCTTCGGGCAAGTTCGTGACGCCCCGACAAATCGGCGGCGCCGCCGTCTACCTGTGCTCGTCGGATGCCGACGAAATCCGTGGCGCGGCTTTGTCGATCGACGGCGGCTGGACGGTTCGCTAAACTAGTTGTTGCCCTTCGTCAAACTCGGTGGCTGGGACAGCGGAGCTTAGGCCGCGCCTACAGAACTATCGCCAATCAGGGTATGACCTAAAAAGGTATCGATAACGCCGGCCGTATAGTCGGCCCGAGACATAGCGAACATGTGGCCGCCAGCCTCAACGCGTACTAAACTCGAGTCGGGGATCCGGCTGTGGATGATTTCGGAATTACGAAAGGGAGTAATCGGATCGTCCGTACCGCCCATCACTAAGGTGGCGGACTTGATACGCCTAATTTGACTGGCCAGCGACGACCAGGCGCTCAGGAAGGCGGCGCCGTTTTGCCGCCCATACGACACGGTATCGACGTCGTGGGCAATCTCGAGGCTTTCAATCAGGTCGGGGTTAGCGCGAAAATCACCACCGTATAAATCACCTCCGATAGCTCGTAAGCGGTCGACCGAACGGTCGGGTCGCATCATGGCCAGTACGACCGACGGCGACAGGGAACTGAACGGGACGCCGCCGGGCAGCGTTGACAGCAGGCCGAGTTTGCGGACGCGGTCCGGATAGGTGACGGCCATTTCTTGGGCCAAGATGCCACCCCAGGAATGGCCGACGATATCAACGCGGCGGCCGTCGTCAAACTCTTCGTCGATGGCGCCCAGCAGCAGGCGTCCATAATCGCGCATGGTTTTGGCGGATCCCGGCCGGCCGTTGGCTTCGCTGGTGTCGAAGGTTGTGGCGGTGCGGCCGCGGGTATGGAGGGCCTGGGACGTTAGCTTAAGGGAGCTGACGGTGCCGCCAATACCGGGTATGAACACCAGTGGCGCCACTTGCTCGTGGGAATTGCCCTCAAAACTACCGACGACGGTACCGTTACTAGTAGGGTGAGTGGCCCAAGTCGATTCTAGCGGTTTAATCATATAAACAGTCGGTATTACATTAAATATATATTAAAAATTAGTGTAAGCCCATTGCGAGCGATCAGCAAGCAAATGGCCAACTTCTCCGGGGCGTTGCCGGCAACCGCCCACCGATTCAATCATCAGCGTTCTAGGCCTGGCCGTGGGAGAGTAGTCAGCGGGGTAAGCTACACGCGCTTAGTACTGGCTATGCGTTCCCACAGGCCATTCATGGCAAGTAGCTCTGCGACGTAATTACTCTCTCGAATATCACGATCGATCTTGGCATTAAACTCGTTGTAGCGATCGATCCAGCCGTCAAAATCAATCCCAAGTTTCAGTGCAGAATCACGCCACGCTTCATGATTCTCAGGTTTTCCGGAGTAATGGGCATTTAGTTTATCAAAAAACTCACTCAGTTCAGGGTGCTCTTGGTTGACGATTAAGTGGTTGGCTCGGTGGCGCATTGTTTGGCTGGTCATGTCGGTAATATTATCAGGCGCCACGTACGAACCAGTGATAGTTTCGAGATAACCAACTTTATCGCTGCCATGAAAGGTGCCGGTATAGGCGGACAGCCAGACGTCATCAGCCGAGGCACCCATGGGGAAAGCGAAGTCCTCGCCAAAAGCTCTCTTATTCAGTGCCATGAACCAGCCTTGCACCGTGGAGTGGGTGATGGTTGCAGCTCGACGCGCATGGTGTAGCGCGTAAAAGGTCGTCGGAAAATCTATGTTTAGCTTTTTCTTGTCAATGAAAGGCGCGCGGGCTGCGCCGACTAAGTAGGTATTATTCGAGCCAAGTGCTTCGAGGCTTTTCAAGGCTGCTTGTGGGGGAATAAAGGTGTCAGCGTCAAGGAAAAGCACCATCTCGCTCTGAGCGGCCAGCATGCCAATATTCATTGCGTTTTTCTTGCCAGCCGTAGGTACGTTAATGATTCTGGTGCGCTCGTCGGCGTAGCTGTTGGCAATCTTTAGCGTGTCGTCAGTGCTGCCGTTGACAACTATAATTACCTCATTTTCGGGCACGTCGAGAGTCTGTTGCCACAATGTAAGGGCAGTGAACGGCAATATTTCGGCTTCGTTGTGGCAAGGCAACACGATACTAATGTCAGGACGCTTCATATGCATACTTTACCACAAATCACATAAAAATGCAATCATCGGATTTGATGTTTTGACATATATAGCTAAATATTGTACTTTACTTGTAATGACCAGACAGACGTATCCGAGCATAATACACCCCGAATCAGACTTATGGCAGGGCTACACCGAGCCATTGCACATGGGTCACAGGCTACCTGCTGTTAGTGAAGCTAAGCCATCTGAACCGTTGCTCGACGTCGTGCCTATCCTGCTGTCGCCCGGACTTAGGAATAGAAGTGACAAGCTGCTGCCGGTGGTGCAAGAGTTTGCGCGTCAGGGGCGTGCGGCACTGGCAATCGAGCATCGGCACACGAGTGGAGCTACGCCTCCCGAATTCGTGAACGCCTTGGACCTCTATCCACGCGTCGAGGTGAACAAAGCCGCTAGCTTATACGAGGTTATTACATCCAGACGTCTCGAACAAGTTGATGTGGTTGGTTACTGCGAAGGTGCCGTCAATGGCGCCATCCTGGCGTCATTATTTCCGAACTTAATCCGCAATTTTGTGGTGCTTAATCCGGCAGGTATGAACGATTCTGACGATAAATTCTCGAGAATAGCTAAGATTTTCATCAAAAAATCGATCCAAGATGTCAAATTTGCTGTGCCGCTGCTGGTGTCCCGGCAAGATCCAGATCTGGCCACAAAAAAATTAGCAGCTAGTTGGGATCGTATCGCCGGGTTGCCAACACTTCGGGTATTATCGCGCATGGCAATTAGCCCAGAGCTGGTTCGCCTTGAGCAACAAGGCGTCAAGGTGGCTGTACTGCAAAGTCGTAAAGATAGCCTCTACCCCTACGACATGGTTCGCAGCCAAGTACCCAATGGTCTAAGCGCGCATGCTACGCTGGCTGACCCCAAGTTAGGTCATGCAGCGTTACTGGCTAGCCCCGAGTTTACGGTTCGGGCAATCGTACAGCTCATTGAGTCGCTGAATGACTCAACGCATGGCAGCTGAAGCCTGGACAACAAGTTTACGAGCCTAATGTTAGAGTTCAGTGTGTGCGCAAGAGACGATCGCTCAGAATCTAACTATACGCCCGATAAAGCCATCAATAGTGTTGATGAGGTGGTCATACTTACTATCTTGCTTAGCAAAGCTAGTGGCTACTTGATCTTTAAATAGATCGAGTTTTGATTCTGCAGTATTAAGTCTATCGTCTACTTGCTTCATGAAATCACGAATAATGTCGATGACTTTGTCAATGTCTTGTCTGGTTGCTGCATCGCTCATGATGTTATTATAGCATCCGCTACGCCTACCCACCTGGTAAATATCTCCACAGCCGCCACCCTGAACATGCACCCTGTTATACGAAGCCAATTAGTCAGCCGCTAGGATGACTAGTGGTTAGTGATAGGGGTTTATATATATCGCTCAATCCTTCTGGCGTCTTCTCTAAGTTGCTCGTTCTTGGCAAATAGTTCTACGAAGAGCACAGAGTCTTGTTGCCGAATAGCTATAAAGACAAGCCTCACCTTATTGTTCGTGCCGAGCGCTTCGACGTCGAGGCGCATCTTCACTACCTCGCGGCCGTCTTTCAGGCTGCGCAGGATGGTAGCTCGCCTGCCATTAAAGAACGCTGCTCGATACTCCGAGGTCTTATCTTGGTGGCCCTGTCCCTTGTATAGATCGACGATTTGTAGCTTCACCGCTTCCAAATCACTCGCCAGCGAGCGCCATTTCTTGGCCAGCTTTTTTAGATCTTTTTGAAACTCAGGAGTATGCTCAAAGTTCATCCTCTGGCTCCGTTACAGCGGTTATGTCGGTCCGGTAAAACACGTAGCGATAGTCTATCGGTTTGCCTGGCTGGGCAACTCGCCAAGGGGTGTCATAGTGAGAAAGTTCAGACAGCTCGGTCGCACTTTTGTCGCTCAGGCGAGCCAGCGTATCTTCTATATGGCGCAGCTCTTGGGCGTTCAGCGCCTCGAGCGTGGCTGGTTTGCGCGGTAAGTATTTCTTTTGTTTGTTATTGAAATACTTTGTCTCAACGACCTCAAGGTCATCGTTCTGCTCCATGCCCGCTACCACACGCTTAAAGTCGAGTGCTGGCGTCGGGCCAAAATGATTACGCACATAGGTCAGGCCCGTAATCGATTTACCAGTTTTCTCGTAGTAGTCGAAGTCGATAAAATACAGCAACTTGTAGAGTACCGTTTCGCCCACATTCGGCTTCGCACCTACCTTACCTAGCACATACAGCAAGACTTCGCGTAGTTTTTCGGGGTTTGTCGTCGGGTCGATATCACGTGGCACGATATCCTCGGTTTGTTCGTCAAACTTGTAAGGCGCAACTGGCTCATTCACCACGCTCGCTTCGCCAGATATCAGCTCTGATGGAGAGATTTGGTAATACTCAGCAAGCTTATGTATCTCGTCGAGGTTTGGCGGTCGCCGATCCGCCTCAAGGCTAGCGTAGGTAGCCCGAGCAATGCCAATGGCCATTGCCACATCTGCCTGGCTGGTGCCTTTGCCTGCTCGTAATCGCTTGATCGTAGTCGTAAAGCTCATAATCTTGTCCCGCCCGATTATGGTTTATATTAGTGTTAGTGTAGCAAATTCCACAATTCTAGTCAATACGAGTGTACGTTTAGCTGACAACGTGATATATTTTCTGTATGAGCTCTTCAGATATCATCACCTGGGACGTCATAAAATCCGTCGCCTCGACAACCTTAACTCTAGTTCACACAAACCCCGTTGCTGGCCTGATTTTAATACTGGGACTTGTCGTTATAACTGAACGCCTTTGGTTCGAATGGCTAAAGTCTGTACTTCTTAAATAGCAGTTCTATCGGCGAAGGTTTTCGTCTAATGTCTTGCTGGATAATCTTTCCAGACATAGCCATGACTATGACTATGGCTATGGCTATGCTTACGCAACGCTGGCTGCGCCTATACATTGGGCCTTGGGCGACTACATATACTTATTTAGACCCAAGAACAGTATTATCAATACTAAAAGCACGATGACAGTTACGACTTCCCAGTCGTCCTTGGCGATATACCAACCAAATCTCTTCACTAAATCTTCGCTATAGCTAATGTCTCCGCCACGTACGTTGTCGGAGCCATACTTCTTGATATATGCGCGAACAACTTTATTTTCGTATCTCTCGGCTTCGGCATTTGTCATGTAGCCCAGCTGCTTCTTATCGAACATTCTAAGTGGTTTATACTTTCTAGTCCAGCTTGCGCCGCCAAAACCACTAATATGCTGTTGCATTCGTATTTCTGGAGTCTTCGTTGTGATACCTACGTAATATTTACTGTGCTCAAGCGTAAGAACATAGAGCCAGTAAGCTTTTGATATGTTTTCAGGTATCCTTACGGGGTCTTTGGCGGCGGGGTTATTCATCAGCCTCATCATACCAGAATTGCGACTGATTAAACGACGGACGAAGCGGGTTTGTAGGTAGAAACTTATTAAACAGAAGGTACCGTTCGAGGGGACTGAGTATTTTGAGCTACTTTTAAAAGAGAATGATGGTTTCTTGAATCTTATTATCCATTAGACACTAGCGGGCAAGACAGTCAGCAACCCAACAAACTGTCAGCAAAAGGCGCCTATAGAGGCCGGTCCTCTAGCTCTACTAGCGTTCAACGGTATTTATTCTCTAGATTCTTCAATTTCAAGAAGTATTCGGAAAATTTTTGAGCAGACCCTGACTCAAATAGTCTGCTCCATGCTCCGTCATTAAACCTATCATTTCGTGCTATGGCAGTTAGAAGTTTTAAAACCCATTCTCGATCGAGGTCTGATTTTGTAACCCATGTATAAATTTTATCCTAGAATTACTTCCGCTTACTTCAAATAAAAAGATTCTAAAATCCTGAGGCATAGGTTTCATATTGTTTGATATATCCGTCAAGTCTCAAGACGTAGCCTTACCTCCTGGTTTGGTATATGCCCTAAATTTCATATACTCCTTGGTATATTCTTCTCGCTTTATTTGGTAGTTGTTAAGTATTTTTTTGATAATACGCCATGTGCAACACTTCCATCACGGGTTACTTTTATGACCTTGTGGATAGGTTTTTGTTGACTCAGGGCTAGGTTCTGGTTGAAGTAGGTCATGATGACAGTGCCGGATGTTTTTTTAAATTCTAATATGTACCAGACATCTTGATCCGGTGGTATGTATACATCACGATTATTGTCGTATTTCTTTAAGTTCATTACAGCTTTAGGTTTAAGTTAATTTAGTCACGCCTGTTTATTTTTTTGCATCTTTGTCCGTATCGTTTTTTGAATTATTGGTTACGAAATTATGTATCCATAAAAACTGCCTAGCAGTTAGTAGGTCTTCCGATTCTTTCTTGTTGAATCTACTGCTTGGAAACTCGTCCGAATTTGTGGATACGCTATCGCCGTAGAGTTGTTTTAACGGTTTAACAAATATGCTTGGGTCCACGAATTTTGCAATTTCATCGTATGACTCACGCCTAAATTCAGCACGAGATCGCCTACCGGAACCTAATTCAAATGAATTTCCGGTGTACGAAACGATGAAAGTGTGAATATTTTTGTCGTCGGCAGCTATAGCAATTTTAATATAGGCCTCGATGTCTTTTTTATTGCCCCAGTTATTCCAGTTCCAGAAGATTGACGGCAGCTCTTCCATGAAGTTATTAATAAGATCGTCGCTAGCAGAGTAGTCTTTAATTCGCTCGGCAAACAATTCGCCAATTTCTTTAAACTGGGACTCTGTTATGAGTGGTACGAAGCCCTCTTTTTTCTCTTGGTTTTCAGTGTCTACTCGGATCCAACGCATGAGTTGCTCGGCGTAATCGAGCGGCGTGATAGCCATGAAGTCTTTGAGCATCTTCACTGTGTTCTTGGACTTGCGGGTCAAACTAACCGCTAATATGGCTGACTGGACGTACGACGAGAATGTATCGCCCAGGAATGATTGCCGAGGTCTTGGTAGTTTGTGGCCGAGGCTCGTGAGCGCGTAGGCTAGTTTTTCGGCGGCTACTTGTGAGTAACTGTCTTCTTTGTTGCGGAGTTTGGATACCAACACGTCCGGATGGCCGGTAGCTATGAGCTTTGCGAGTACCTCATTAGCCTTTTGCTGGGTTGTCACCGGATTGTCTAGCAACACCAGAAGTTCTTTTATTTTTGTGTCCGCTACATCACCCACAGGTATACCGTAGTTGAAGTACCGATCAAAGTATTTGTTGGAGCATACACGCTGTTCTTCATCCCAACCCTTGATGTAATCTCCAGCGTAAGACGATCCGCCGAGCGCCCATTCAAAACTAGGGAATAGCTTACGCACAATCTCACTTTGCCATGTAGTTACTACCTCGCTACCAAACACTTCTATTTTGGCCTTCTTCTTGTCATTGTCATCTCGATTGCCATAATGGCCATGGTCTATCAGTGCGCTCTTTTTGCTTGCTACGCTGTTATATAACTCCGGATCAAATATGCGCATAGCTTCCACCAGCATCATGTCTGTGAAGTTGGCCTCATTTGCTAGGCGCTCGAATGTGAAGTCGATAGCATTGAGGTATCTAATCGCTTTACGTGGCGTAGTGAACTTATGGACGAGCAGCCTTTGGTATTCAACGCCAAACCGTGACACGTCATCGGCCGAATTATCGAGTTTGAGTTTTGTGGCTATAGCGTTAACTTGGTCAATAGCAAACTGGCTCAACATCTCGCGGTCTACCGGCGGTACGAAGAGCGGCAATTGTACGATCTTCTCTATAAAATTGCTGCCAGTTTCTGGATCGTCTGGGTATCGTTTAGCGAGTGCTTTGGCTACCACGTTTTGGTCAAATGCTAACAGGTATGAAACATTACTAAAGCGGCCGGCGTTTTTAGCCAGCTTAAATATCTGATGTATTTCTTCGCTATCAAGCCGGTCTATGTCGTCTATAATGACAACTACACGCTTCTTTGCATCTCGTAGGATCTTGTCTATCTTTTGTCGTAGTTCATCTGCACTTTTATTACTTCTATTACCACTAAGCGCACGCATACCGGCTGATAGTATGCGAGCGAGTATTGGTGCTGGTGGAAAGAATGGAGCAATTACCGCTCCAGCCGCGCCTGTCAGTTCCGAGTACTTCTGCAGGTCAATAGATATGCTATTCTCCATCTTTTTACTGAGACCATGGGCAAGTGCTCCAAAAAAAGCAGTGTGTAGATTTTCGATAGTAGTGAATAGCCACGGGTTGAAGTTAATTATAACCACGTCGTCTTTGTGACTCTTGGCAAGGTATTCTTCAGCCATCTTGATGACAGATGTTTTGCCGCTGCCCCAAGCACCATAGAGTCCGACCGTGAATGATTCTGAGTTTGGGACCCTGACAAGTGCTTCAGCTAAGGCTTTAGCAAAGTCAACGCGACCGAATTTATCTGCCTTTGATGTCGTTATTGGTTCATCTGCACTTTTCTCAAACTTTGCCATCTTAGATTCTCCAAGGTAACGGAACACTATGCGGTACTACGGTTCTCCCGCCACGCGGGAACCTAACAATCATAGTTGCCAGTACTATCTCAAATGTCTGTTGTGTTTTAGCTAGGAGCACATCAGTAAATACGCTATATTCATCTGCTGCAAGTTGATTTTTTGAATTCTGAATATGGATCCTGTTTCTTGCTTTGCGTAATTCATCCATAGAATCATAAAAGCCAGCAGGTTGATTAAATAAATCGAATCTCTTGGAGGCAGCAATGTAATGTTCCAGTTTGTCGTATTGTCTTGTCCTGAACTTTTCTATGTCGGCCTGCGACATGTTCGGCACTGTATCACTGACATGGCCTCGTATGCGGTAAGCGAAATCATCTAAAATACATTCAATAATGGACACCAGCGTGACGATTATTAATTTGTTATATTTCTTCTTATCAATAGATCGTGCTTTAGCTTCATACTGTTCCCATACGATTTCGAGGTTGTACATGATATTGTCACCTTTTTTGAAGCTCCACATAAATGTGCCCGTGATAGCTTCTGTAAGCTGGCTTCTTTGGGCTGGGGTCATTTTTATTTTAGCCCTTTGACTATAGTAATTTCTTCGGGTGTTAGGTCGTATAGCATATAAACTAAGTCATCGATTTTTGATCTATCATCTTGTTCGACATATCGTTCAAGCTGTTGTTTTTGTTCCACCGTGATTGATGGCCAGGGGGTCTGTTGAATGTTACCATATCTTACTTTAAACCCAGTCATACCCGCAACTGAGTATTGCTGAGCATAAAACCAGTTGATAAACTTTGAGCTCAACAAGGCGTAGGCTACCTTTAACGATTCGTTGTCTTTCGAGCTCAACCACATTGTTGGACGGGTGCCAAGGCACTCTCCTCTATCATCCAAATATACTTTTAAGCCGCCCATGGACGAAATGATTAGTCCGGCGCCAATTTGTATATTACGAGTTGGAAATACGTGATCAAAATCAACCCTTTTTATAACTGGAAATTGATAATTCTTGCCTTCATACTTGAATGATTTTTGGCCCCATTGTCCAATGGTTCCAGTGCTAACAAGTCGAACTTCTTGAGTATTGTCTGGGTTTGGGTTTTCATAAACAAGAGGTGACAGCTTGTAAAAGTCTGGTATTGAAAACGAGTGACCGATATTGTAGTATTTTGAGAATTTATCGGGTGTATTTTTGATGATGCGATTTACCATTGGGAAATTTACAGATAGCATTGCGCCCAGGTTGTCGTCATTTTCAATAAAATCAATACGACTTACACGATCCTTGTTATTACCGCCCACTGAATCAAATACAATAATGCTGGTATCGGTATTTAAATCGCAACCCTTAAAGACCGTGATAAAAGTGTTTACAGATGCATTATCAAAGTTTGCCAAGTTTCTAAAATCCGTGAGTGAGAGTATTCTACGCGATAGTACTCTTCTTAACTTTGTGCCATATTTAGCTGAAAGATATTGGTTAGGTGTGATTAAACAAGCTGTTCCATTTTCAAGAAGGTTCCTAAGCGCATGCTCAAAGAATAATATGTATAAGTCCCATTGGTCATATGGGGTTGCGTACGATTCTAGATATTTGGTTTTCTCTTTTTTGGTCAAACGACCATTTTTTACGTAGGGCGGATTGCCGATTATGATATCGAACCCATTCAAGCCGAACATCCACTCACTATCAAACCATTCGGTTTTGTTGTGACTAAACGGATCCCAGTCGGACAGCGTGTTATATAAGTCAGATGTTGAGTTGCTTGAGGCGATTCTACTGCGCAACATGTCCATTTGTAGGTTTTTGAACTCTACTTGTAGACGAGCGCGCTCATCGGCATTCGCGCCGAAATACTGATTACGAATGCGCTTGAGTTGTTCTATGTGTGAGACATCTTCAAATAGATTCAGGCCTTTTGTCTTTGCGCTAGTACTGCTGTCTGGCAAGCTTAATAGCGAATTGGCGGTTACGAACTTAAAATCTAGGTTCGGTAGGGCGTGTACGCCACGATTTGGCTTGGTATCGTCTACTTCTTCCTCAATAATGAGCGTTAAGAAACAACGAAGTTTTGATATCTCGGTAGCGATAGTCTGAATGTCTATGCCAAAAATGGTTTCGCGGATAACACCGTATTTACGGAGCCAGTCGTAGTTCTCGCTCTCATATTTCTCTTGTATGTCACGCTTCAGCTCTGGTGAGGCTATACTTTTGAGCTGGCTCTCTAGCCATATCTTTGCTTTTGGGTCAGCTTGTTGCAGTATATACACGACCTTTTGCAGAATGCCGATTGGGAATGCACCGGAACCACAGGCTGGATCGAGGATAGTCAGTCCGGCTAATGCTGTTACGACTTTTCTCTTCTCGTCATCTGCAAGTGGGTGTAGCTCGTCGTCATCTTGGCCCCAGCTGATGAGTGCTTTGAGCTTTTCCTCATCTGCACCGGTTTTATTTTTAAGGAACTCTAGCAGTGAGCTATCTACCATGTAGTCTACGATCTCGCGCGGCGTATAGAAGCTTCCAGTGCTCTTGCGTGCAGATTCGCCGGTTTCTGGGTTGATTTCAGCCAACAAGTTTTCGAATATGCGACCAAGCATTTCCGGATCAATCGATAAGTCGACATCGTAGCTGGTGTTTTCATCTACCGTAAAGTTGTATTGCTCTAAAATTGTGAATAGCTCTGTGAACCAGCTGTCGGGAATATGCGTAAGTCCCGGTGTGCCAGCTCCGCTATATGTACTCTGATTATAGAAATCATTATATTGAGGACTAAAAAGACCACCGTTTAAATATGGGACCGTAGAGAACGGAGCTTCTCTTAGATTCTCGTGTCGCTGCTCGACTCTCTTATTGAGAAGCTCAAAGAATAATGGCTCTAGTATCGAATGATAATAATCGGCATTGCTTACTACGGCATCAAGCGAGAGTAGTTCGTTTGGAACGATAGGTACACCAGCAGTACTCTTTTTTTCTTTTAGGAACCAACCAAAGATTACGCGGCCTATTAACCGAACGGCAAATTCTTGATGCTCAATGTTTTGATTTACGGAACCGTTTAACTTGAGTATGCCTGGATATTTAGTAGTGCCGCGCTCGCCACCAATAAGTTTAGTGAACAGATCAGCTATAGATGCGTAGAACTGCTTGTTTACTACTTCGACAGAGAACCGCTCTTGGAGCTGTTTAATATCTTCGACCATGCCTTTTTCTACAAGATATTTGTATGGGGTAACTGTCTTTGCGCCGATACCAAGTAGATATGAGTACCGCCGTGGGTTACTATCTCTTTTAATAACTTTGCCATCTTTGATGGCTAATGTAGATGTGAGCAATGACAGACGCCATTGGTCCGCACCATCGTGAAATGCGACCACGGCGTTACGAATGCCGTGATCACGCAAGACCTTAAAAGCGGCCTGTGTGATTGCGATACGTTTGTTTGTGTCGGTTTCTTCGCATTCAGCTTCTAGTACAGTTACGCCGACGTCACGGGATGCACCTAGCTGAGTTACTTCTGTGAGAATAGATTTGTCTGGTGTGCGTACTTGGCGTTCATCCTTCTTATAGTCGGGCAAGAAGTCTTTTAAGAAAGTATCAAAAAGGTCTTTGTTATATGGTTCGTTAAGTATCATTTGCGCAAATCTTCTGTAAACATTATTATTTCTGACACCCTATCTATCGCCTCAGCTCTCTCTTTGATAACACCTAGATAGTGTGTAGTGAAGTAGCTTTTTAGCTCGTTAACCGGGCCAGCGAGGTCCCTTTCGTTAAGCGCGAGCTGAGCGATGCGCTTTAGCTCGCCGTCTGAGAGGTCATCAAATTCCTTAACAACGTCATATAGGTCGTAAAGATAGTCGCGTTCCGGGGAGTAGCTTTCTCGTAGATAGTCGAGTTTTTGCATTGCCTCGGCGCGGCGGCCTTCAACTTTTGGTGCTGGGTGCGGAGCAATGATACGTTCGCGCAACATCTCAAATTTAGCATCGAGCTTAGGGTCGCCTTCATATGATTTCTCTGCTTGGTCTGCCTTGAAGTAAGGTAGAACTTGCTCCGGTGCGACAATCTCTGCCTTGGCATCCCATTCGTTAGCTAAGGCAAATAGACTACCGTTGCCGCGTTTCGCAAATGATATAGCAACTGACTCCGGTTGGCTCTTTCGAATAATACGAGTGCGTTCGGGGATCTTGAGCGCCTCATTTAAAAGTGTTTGATTATGTTTGATTGAGTTATAGATGTTGCGGTATTCGTTATCCCACGAGCGCTCGTTGACATCTTCGTCGGCTTCTTGATAGGTACTTTTGAAGTAACTATTTAGATCTTCATCGGGAGTTAGAGTTTTAGTATCACTGCCGACTATGTTGTTGATGAGAAGCATCTTGAGCGTACTGATGCCTTTTATGTTAGCGACGTCCTCACCTATGTCAGTTGGAAAGAAGTTATAAATATATATTTTGTCAAAAACTTTTTCATTGATGCGGTTAATACGACCAATGCGCTGGACCACGCGGGTAGGGTTATACGGAATATCATAATTGATGACTACACCAGCACGATGAAGGTTGAAGCCTTCGCTGAGCGCATCGGTTGCAACAATAATGTCGTAGTCGTTCTTTTTCGCGCCAGCGTACGAGGCATCAAAATTCTCAGAAACTACCGTCTTTGTAGCCCTATTGGATGATCCGGTATATAGAAGTGTGCGTTCGAACCCATGTTCGCGTAGGTTTTTTACAACCCAATCAGCAGTATCTGAATATCCAGAGAAAATAACTATCTTTCGGTTTGGATTTTCCTTTAGTAGCTCGCGTAGTTTCTCTTCAGTCCTAGCCTGTTTAGGGTCTTCGCCTATTTCGTGACCATTGAACCAGCTATCTCTAATTTCCTGTAATAGCTCTAGGTCTCTGCGAACAGCATTCGCATAGGATTCTTCAAAAAATTCCTTCGGAATAGGGACTGCAGTCTTTTTGATCCTTTCTATGTCTAAGTCTTCACCTAGCTCGATATGTGCCATTATCTCGTCGATACTATCGAAGTCTTCTAGATCGTCAGGGTCCGTCAGTTGTCCTTGCTTTTGAATTGGGACATAGCCCTTATCCCACCATTTAAGTATTACCTCATGAGAAATGATAATTTTGTTTAGTGTAGAGCGAAAAGCATACTTTGAGCTTTCGAATCGCATGACAAGTAAACGGCGCATGAACTTGGCTAGGTTAGCTTGTGCCGTCTTTAGATCGGAATCATCGAAGAACTTACCGTATTTTTCCATAAATTCGTCGCGGTTCTTTATATTTGCAGATGATTGGTAGCGCGCCCCGATAAGTCCGTTTTCAGTGTCTGTTAGTTTGATGAGGGTGTCTTCGTATAACGACCGTAGCTGGCCGAGGTCGTATTCTACAAGGTCTGGGCCTATAACCTCTGGGAATTCTATACCTTGGGCCTTGAGGTCATCGGCGTATTCTTTAATTTCCTTGAGGTCGATACGCGAGCGGCGTATCATCACCGGTTCGATGAGTAGTCGTAGTTCTTGACTAAGCTTTTGTAGTTTGTCTCGTATGTCATCCGTCAGGTTCTTTTTACCGGCTTTTTCGAGTTTACGATACTGCGCGATGAGATCATGGAATCGTAGCCCGAGGTTATCAACGGAATTGATAGTTGAACGACTGGGCGTCTGGAATAGTTTAATCAGAGCGAAAAGATCTTGTGGCCGGTTGTTGTAGGGAGTGGCTGTTAGTAGCATTACTTTGTTATCAGCATGGGACCGGGTAAGTTGGTGAAGAAGTTGGTAATCATCGGTAAGCTCATTCCTGTAGCGGTGCGCCTCATCGAGAATGAATAGCGTTGGCTGGTCAGATTCAGCGAATCGTTCATGAAGGTGTTTAATCATGCCGCTACTCTCGACAAGCGCACCACGGATACCGAAACTTTGTACGTAGTCCTGCCATTGAGATTTCAGATGAGGCGGGGCGATGATAACAGCACGAGGCATATCTAGGTTGTGCGCTATAGCGGACGCGATAATCGATTTACCGAGACCGACAACGTCAGCGATAATTACGCCATTGTTCTTATTTATACAATCAATGCCGGATTGGATGGCGTCCATCTGGTACTTGAGATTCTTAAACTTACCACCAGATATAGCTTCTGGTAGTTTATTGTCACTATTTTCAGTTTCGGCGTACAGTTCATGAAGTATGCGAATGAAAACATTGTAAGGAGCAGGAGTTGAGTGAATCCATAGTCGTTTTTGGATCTGATTGAGAAAGCTGTCATCGTTATCTGGCGTGTCTTTAGTCTGTATGTCTATCGAATTTGAATCAGCCCATAGGTCTTCAAAATGATGAGAATACTCTTCGTAGTCGTCGTTATCTCGGAATGAGTTATTGAGCTCTCCCTGCCCGGATAGGCCGTTATGCGTAAGGTTTGATGAGCCAGAGAAGACGACACCGCTAAAATCACCACCCTGAGAAAGCGCCACTTTATTAGTGAGAATGTATGCCTTTGAGTGGTTTGGTTGCCCAGTTAAACGAACTTCAAGGGAGCCATCGTGCAGTTTATCTTCGAAGATTCTTTGCATGTTTTGTGCTTCGGTACTGTCAAATTTATCAGAGATAGCTGACTTATTGAATATATCTATAAAACTTTCTTTATAGTCATCACGCTTTTGACTACGCGTTAGTGAACTATAGCGGCGATTCTGGTACACGTCCCAATTAACGTCATGATTGCTTCGAATCTCTGCGCTTAATTCATCTACTACCTTTGGGTCGACAGTTAGTCCGACTAGTATGCGAATCTTTTTATCTTTTAGCTCGTTTGCCAATGGTGCGAAACCAGAGAAGTAGAAGTAGCCGGTCAAGATATCTACACGTTCCGCACTCGGCAAAGCATTCTTTAGTGCATCTTGTAATGTTCTAGCTTTGTTATCTATTAACGTCATTTCTCACCTTTGCTACTGATTAGCAGCATAACATTTTTAGACTTGTTTTTGAATGTCTAGGCGACTATTTGCATCTGTAATATTATCTGGGCTTGGGCGGGAGCTATATGAGTCCCAATTTAGACTGCACCTTATGGTGCATGTAATTTTGAATATTTGCCACTTTGCTTCGTTGTACTCTCATCATCCACGTTCCTGTAGGCGACCAGGAGCTGTTTGCCATTATTAATGGTTTAGTGGGTTGCAACATCTGCAGCGGCTGGCACTAGGTGTGTTTGGTTGGGGCGCGCAGGGCGCGAATGGCGTTGGCTACCTCAAGGGCAGCTGCGCTGCGCTGTTTCTTATGTAAATCAGTCGAGTTCTCCATTTTTTCGCCCACAGCTTGCAGGTGCACAATCCGATCCAGGCGGTAATTGCCTACGTAGACGGCGGGGATGAGCCGGCTGGCCCGCATTTCGCTATTGGCGCGGGCAAAGGGAGTAAATATACCGCGTAACAGCGACAGGTGCTCGGCATAGACGTGGGCTTCGCGCGATCGGATTTCGGAAGATTCGTTGGTGAAGGCATTGGGGTTTTGGGTGACGCCGTAGATGGCCAGCGCTGAACTATCGAGGAAGCCCGTGGGCAGCATGTGCCCATAAGTTAGGACCAGTCGCTGGTCTTCGTGGGCCTCTGGGGGAATCTCAAAGTAGCTAATTGGCTCGATCGGCTGACCTAGTTCCGTGAGCTGCTCGTGGATCAGCCGCGTTTGCTGGAGCATATCGGCCGTACGCAGCCGCATGTCGATTAACTGTAACTTATTAGGGGCAGTATCGAATATCATTAAACAATAGTATGGCACTAATGCCTAATTTGTCAATAGATCTGGCCGGGCAGGTGTACTTGCAACCAATACTTTCAGTGTCTCTGTCGAAGGCTTGTCTGAAGCCGGGTTGGACCGCAAAAGCGCTGTTGTCGGCGACGGCTGTGGTGGTAGGATTATTGGGTTTTTGATTCGAGAGTGATGAGGCGTTGCTCGTGGATGCTTAAGTCGTTACGAGCGCAAATGAGTCAGAAGCAACCCTTAAACCTGATTTCTTGATGTAGGCTAACTTTGACTCTAGAGAATCCTTTCTAAGATAAATAGGTAGTCTAGAATTTAAATAATAGAATAGATCGTCACTTTCTACTCTGTTTTGCTCCGCAGTTAACGGGATAAATCCAACCTGATTCCAATACTCATGGCTGATGCTGTCGCTGAGTTCAAATACGAACTTGCCATTGAACACGATAGTACCTAGATTCTGGTCTAAAGCTTCATTCTTTAATTGGAATGTAATCGGGTGCGCCATGGTCTATATATCCTCGTACATCTTAATAAGTTTATTATAGCGCAGGAGAAGGGACTTATATAGTAGCTTTCGACGATCGTGGTTATACTCAAGTACTTCCGGGACAGGCATTTGAATTATTAATTCCGCAAGTGCCAATAGATCAAGATCTTTTATTTTTGCTAAAGATTTTTTAATTCTCGGCTTCCAACTGGTAGAGCTAGCTATATCATCAGCCAGCAACTCAAATGGATTGGACTTCTTACCATGTACGTTTAGCAGGAAGCCAAATTTAGTACTATCTACGTATCGCTGAAGGCGCGACGCATCGCCGAGCATATCTGTTACGTCTTTGTCGCTCAGCTCAAACATCAAGCTGCTACCGTGGTCGAATAGCGGAGTGTAATTGCGGAGGCCAACTAGCTGTTTCTTTTCAAAGAGAAGCTGTTGTTTGTACTTCTTGTCTTCACATATACCCCAGTTTTCGTGATGCCTATCCATGTTGCCGATTAGTACATCAAAGATAACCATATCAGAGAAGGCTTGCAGTAAATCCTCTGCGGCATAGTATTTTGATTTCATTCTTATTTCAATTTGCTCAAGAGTGAGCGGTTCAGTGGGCGTCTGGACAATTGCTGAGCCGTAAGTAATATCAATATTCTTAGGAAAGATATTTCTTGCAAGCGTACCGATGGGTTTCCAATCTCGGGGGAGTACATTGCCGTAGCGAGTTTTCATCGCCCTAACTAAGCCTTTAGGCGCAGTCTTGATCGTGACTGCTTGAGCTTTTATACCTACTAACTCAGCGATATGGGAAGCTAAGCATTCGGCCCAGACTTCCCGTGGATTATGTGTGTATGTCTTGAAAAAGAATGTCTGATTTGTCTGGTTATGGACTAAAGTTAGTCGCGGGCGAGATCCGCCGACTACCTCTATGGGGCCGGTGATCGTTTTGTACTTAGAAATATCAAGTTCTGCTACTGTAAAGTGCTTCATGATTCTATCGGGCTATTCATGTACCCAGTATACGCTGAGCTGCATCACGGGTGAATGTGAGGCGCAAGGGAATGGAGCGATTCTTAACTATATTAATTACTCGCTTCAACTTCATCGAGGGGTTCGACCTGTTAGACAGCGCTTTATTAACCTCGACTGGCCGGGCAGGGAATATGTGCTAATTGTCACATTTGCCGGGCGACCGGCGGGCGTTAGGCTGCCTGGCCGGCAAGACGTTTTGAATTATAGCCGCACTGGCCCAGATGAGGCGGCCTACGGCCCGTTCGGCCGTTGGAACGGACAACTCGTGCTCGAGCAGCGCCCCGGCGTCAGAGCGCCTGCCAGGGCGGTTGCAATCAGCTTAGAATCGGAGTATACCTGGGGATACGTTATAAACACAAACAGTATCGATATATGACTACCCGCGAATTATTACTTAAAACCAGAACGTTAGAACGACCGGCCCAGACTCCCCATTCAGCCGCCATTGGCGAGATCGCCTTACAGGCGTTGCACGCTGCCGGGCCCGAACTGAGCCGCGCCGACCAAGCTAAACAGATTGTTGAGCTGTACGATCGCTATCAGCCGGTCGCTTACCTGTGGTCAGCCATTACTAACATGACGCTGCGGAAGGCGCGCGCCGGTCAAACGAGTATTCTGATCAACCCATGGATTACGAACCATGATCTTACAAGAGTCTTTGCCGCCGGCGCGACGCCCCGCCCGCCGCTGCAAATCAGCAGCCGCTACAGTGAAAGCCTGACTGTGCCGGCTCGGATCGACATCAACTACATCCAGCCGCTCGACGCCGAAATCATGGCCTACCACGTCCGCTTGCTGCCCGGGGAAACGCTGCCTATGGTGTCCGCCACCTCAGAGCACCGCAACGAACGACTCACCACGGAGGTGACCGATTGGGCCGAAAAGGTATCAATCGTGCTGGGGGTTATGGGCGAATTAACCCAAGACCCCATGGCCGTCTAACTAACTGCGACCGGCTCGCACTTAAATACCCCGAGCTACCGGGGTATTTTAAGTAAGATCTGTTGGTTAGGCTTTTTTGTTGGTGTTCAGGAAGCGAGAGAAGAGCAGGCCCAATCCGATGAGCGCGCCGACTACTACTAACCACCACCAGCCGAGGCCGAGGAAGTTGGTGGATTTTGTCGTGCTCGCATTTGTCGTCGTCAATTTGGCGATGTTCGGTGTAGTCGTTTCGGCGCCCTTAACCTGACCGGTAGTGACAGGCTCAGTCGTGGTGGCACCGAGGACTTGCGGGGTGTTGGCGGTAGCAGCTAACGACCGAGCGTTACCAGCATTGGCCGTACCATTACCGTTGATGTTGCCGGCGTTCGCCACAGTCGTGGGAACGTTAGTAACCGTCAACGGAGTAGAAAGCGAAGGAATGGTGTTGTTGACAGTAACACTCATTGTTGCCACAGAACTAGCATCCTTGTTACCAGCCTTGTCGCGGGCTTCGAGGGCGATGGTATACATATCGTCAGGAACAAGGGTGGTATCCCAGTTCCAACTCGATACGACCGCCTGGTTTACGGTGCCTGGACCGGCGACCACGATCCCAAGGGAGTTTTTAACGACGAAGTAGTAGTGGTCAGGATTTACATCGTTGACAGTACCGTTTACTACAACCTTGCCATGGAGCAGTGTGCTCGTTGGGGCAGTGATTGTCGCTACCGGCGCGGTTTTGTCGATGGTGAACTTCTGGCCAGGGTAGGTGCCGCCAAAGTAAGTTAAGTTACCAGCAGCGTCGTAGACAACGTGCATGAGTACATAGTTGCCGTTAGACCAGTCACCTGTTGGGCTGCAAGCCTTGACGTTACCGGTCAAGGTAGCACTCTCTCCACTTACTGGCACGCTGGTAATAGCGCCATTCCAGTTACCACAGAATAGTGTTCGGTTGCCAAAACTACTGTCTGCTTTCCAGACTGCGTACGATGTGTGCTCTAAGTTGAAATTGTCAAACAGATTCAGTGTGTATTTCAAATCGTTAATAGTCTTTAGGTAAATGACGTCACCGACTTTGTTACCGCCGTTGTAAGTTGCTATACCAGTCGGGGCAGTCGAGTCGTAGGTAACGGAATAAGTAGCGCTGCATGCAGATGTTTTGCCGGCAGCGTCGACGGCTTCAACACAGAAGCTGTAGGTACCTTCTTTATTTGCGAAGTCAGTCCAGATAGAGCCACCGTTCGTGTTTTTTGTAATGTATTGGCTACTGTCCGTAGTCCAGGCGTTACTTGGACCATTGTAGTAGCCGGCAATATTTGTCCAGAATTTGTAAACGTAGTGGTTCACATCGGTAGACGTATCCTGCCAGCTTAACGTACCCTTTTGTATATTCGTAAAACCATTTGTAGTCGATTTGCCATTAGATCCCACCCAGCTAAGGTTCGTTGGTGCTTCCGGTGGAGTAGCTAGTTCGAAGTTGTAATTTACGTTGCTAGCTACTGTTGCAAGGTAGACGTGGTCGATGTATGCACTAAAATTGTATGCGTATGGTTCACCAGCACGAACGAGTAACTGGTTGGTGATTTTGGCATTTGGAAAAGCGCTGACAATATCATTCCAGCTTCGGTCTTCGGTGGTGTTTCCGTCGGGCCACTTGTTGCCGTTGCTGACAAACTTAGACCAGTTCCAGTGGCCATTTGAGGCGACCCCTTCGTAATTTTGCCACGTGCTTTGAGTTGGAGATGGGTTAGCGTTAGTCTCGGGAACGTAAACTAAGCGACCTTGGTAGCCTTGCAAGCCAGTACCTAGGTCGACATTGAAGTTCATGAATGGTGAGTTGCTTGTGCCGCCAGCGTTTGAGCTGGGTTGGTAGGTGGAGAAGCCGATTTTAGCAATGTCGTGTAGGTTAGTGTTTGCATATTGATTAGTAGCAATGTTGTTTCGGGCACCGTTACCACCGTCTAGCTTGACCGCGCCATTGTCGCCAGTACTCGGTACTGGGTTTGCTGCAATCTCGTGTACGCCAGGTGTGTTTGTGGTCGATGGAGTATCCGCGTTGTCATCGTAGTAGTACCAACCGGTGCTGCTTAGATCGCTTGGTAGTACCGTTTGGCTTGTCTGTGCGGCTGCTGTAGTCCAGCCCTGGGACGTTAGACTATTTATTGTTGTTGCGCCTTCGGCGAAGGCCTTTTGAGTGAAGAGCATCGGCAGAGTACCAGCAATGCTGCTGAATATCATGACTGCTGCGATTGTACTATTGAGGATATTTGTTTTAATTTTTTTTAGGTCTAAACGATAGATATTTCTCAAAACAGTCTCCCTGCGCGTTTAATTCCACTTCCTTAATACTTGCATAATACTCCTTTTATTGTTTTTACCAGCATTTACTATTTAGCGCCCACCAAATTGCTGGTATGGCCAACTAAGTTGCCGTAGCTAAAAGGCGGCGTGGCTATGGGCTGCGCGTTCACATTTACTTCGCTGTACGTCCGGCGACGCGGAGTCAGCTGCTAGTTTTTAGCCCAAACCTATTGTCGCAAAATCTGCGGCTGATCAGCTAGGCCTCTAACCTAGGCCGACTAGGTATTGGCTGGTTTGTGCTGCTATTTAATGTAGTACGTGACCGTAACGGAATAGCTGAGTTCATTCTCGCCAGGCTGGACGCTGAGGCTCGGCGCGCTGTCTTTGGTGGCGCTGCTGCCATCCACGCTGCCCAGCATCGGCTGGATGATGCCACCGTTAAAGCCGTTGCTGTCCTCGACACTCTTGACACTGCCGATTTTGAAGCCAAGATTATGGGCGGATTGATCGGCTTTGGCGCGGGCATCGCGACTGGCGGTGTCACGGGCTTTGGACTCGAGCTGTGTGCGGAGGGTTTCGCTGAAGGTTGGCAGCGGCGTGACTGATCCGGTTGGTTCGGTCGTCATGAGGTAGTCTTGCACTTTCTGGGTACTGGCTTGGTCGGTCGTGGTGACAATGAGCTGCAGGGTGTAGACGTACTCGTCGCTGCTCGGTAGGGGAGTGGGGCGCATACTGCCGGGGTAGTCGGTGGGGACTTTGCCGTAGCCGTCGATGCTGGTCTTGATGAGCTTATTGGGGACACCGAGAGCCTTGAGTTTAGCCACCAGCTCGGTGCCTTTCGCGGTGGCCGCTTGGATGGCGGCTGTTTTATCGGCGTTCGTGTTTTGATACGACAGGTTAAAAACGAAGTTATCGGGCACGGCCTTTAGGGTGGTGGTACCAGTTACAGTTACGGTTCGAGCGTTGGCGCTGGGAGGTTGGTTCCACGGTTTCCAGACAAGCAGCAGCAATAGAATGATAGCCAGCAGGGCGAGCGCGACGTAGCGCAGATCAAAACTGAAGCGTAGGTTCATGTTATTGGCAGGGCTGGGTTTGGGCGAGTTTGGTTCCATAGAGATGTCTCCTTGGCTATGCTGTTTCGTTATGGTTTTAGTGTCTGCTTACCAGGTTGAAATGTAAAGAACTCGCCAGTTTGTTTAGCGTGACCGCTAAGTTGGTTGTTCAGCTAAAACGAGCTGCTGGATCATATCTTGGATTAGTTCTGGGCTCATCTCGGCTTTGTCGTGGGCCGGCATGCCTGATTCCTGGGCCGCGGCGATCGACTCGAGGCTGAGAGTCATTAAAACGCATTGGGCGCCAGCTGCTTGGGCAGCGGCTGATACCGTCTTCCACTCACCATTTAAACCATCGGTAATCACCCCGGTGTACTCGCCGGTGGCGATTGCGGTGGTAGCTTCTTCGGTGGTGCCGACAATGGTATGAGCAATCTTGGACTCCACGAGGTTTTCTCGTAAAATATCGCGCCACAGCCGAGCGTCGTCAACTGCCAATATCCGCTCTATGATATGTGGTTCTCGCATGGTACTCCTTAATCTGATAGTCAGCGTACATCTTAACATTAATTGTCACGAGCTCACAGAGTTATATTCTGAGGCGGCGCAACGCCCTGTACTTCTGGTAGTGGGCTAGCTGGTGGTGTGGTGCGCGGCGATAGGTAAGTCAGCTCGGCCGAGGCTCAACCAGTAGCGCCACGGGTTACCGCCGCCCGGGTTAATTTGCTATGATTTAACCATGTCTAAAAAATTGCTTATTACTGATTCGTTCTTTATATTCGAGTCTCACGTCAAACTCCTACAGTCCGCTGGCTTTCAAGTCGTCCGGCTCGATACACCCAACGCCACCGAGGCCGAACTAATTGCGGCGCTGCAAGGTGTGGCGGTGTACATACTCGGTGGCACAGAACAGGTAACCGACAGTGTTATCGCTGCTGCCGACGCCTTAGAGGCGATTATATTCACCGGTGTTGATTATGATAAATACATCCCCGGTGCGGCGGCGGCCCGCCAAAAAGGCATTAAGCTACTCAACGCGCCCGGTGCTAATGCTATCGCCGTCGCGGAGTATGCTGTCGCGGTTGCGCTGGCGATGCAGCGGGATTTGTTCGGCATCAGCCGGACAGGCACCAAGCGGTTTCTGACCACAAAATCCGTACAGGGCAGCGTCGTCGGTGTGCTTGGGGCTGGCAATATTGCCCAGGCGATCATCGCCGGCATTAAACCCTTCCAGCCTAGCGAGATACTCTACTTCAACCGGAGCCCAAAAAGTATTGATGCCAGGCAAGTCGAGCTCGATGAGCTGCTCACCAAAGCCGATATTATATTTGTGACGCTGCCCATGCAGGCCGGTCTTATATTAGACGCTGCGCGGATAGCTCAAATTAAGACGGGTTGTCTGCTCGTTCATATAGCACCGATGAATCTGATTGATTTTGGGGCGCTCTTACCGCGGCTGCAGCGCAATGAACTACGTTGTGCGGTCGACTGGCCGGCACCGTCGCCGGCCTTCGAAACCCTACCCTTGGACGTCTGGTTCCATGCCCAAAGCCACAGTGCGTATAATACGACCGAAGCGATCCGCCGGGTCAGCGATAGTGTTACCGCTACGGCGATTGGCCTGCTGGCTGGCTAGCACCGGGACAGATTGGTGAATTGGTGGATTAGCTAGTGATTCAGTCCGGTACAGACACGGTTTGCGGCTGACGCGGCTGATTGATGGTGTACAACGCGACGCTCCAAAACTGCCCGCGACTGTGCTGATTGCGGCGCGACCAGGCCGCCCACTGTTCGAACACCAGCGTGCCGTACGGTGGTATACCGGCGAGCGCGGCCAGTAACAATTTCTTGCGCGACCAGCGCAGGCTGCTATAGGTGGCGAGCAATATAGCAAAATAGACCAAGAATATAGTGCCGTGGAGCTGCCCCGCTACCGGCACCGCCCAGGCGCTGCCGGGCAAGTTGGTCTGCTTGACCACGACACCAATAAGTAATACGGTCCAGCCAACCGCCTCACTGAGGGCCGTGGTTTTAAAGAGCCACCAGGCCTCAGCCTCGCTGAAGGGACGGATGGCTTCCAATCGATGTATCCATGTTACTCGGTAGCGTGTCTTGCTGCCCATGAGTGTATTGTACCAAGTGGTCAATCGAGTTTCCTAGTCGCTCAGCTCAACTTCGTCGAGAGATTCGACCAGTTGGACATAGCTTTCCCAGCCAGCAGTCAGCTTATCGAGGTGGGCGATTTCGGAACCGTCACGGCTGACCAGGATGGCCGAACAGCCCAGATTGTAGGCAAATTGGGCATCGACGAACTGATCACCCACGATCAGAGTCTGACTGGCGTTGTGGTTGAGGCCAGTTAGGACATTACGGCTCGGTTTGCGCTCCAAAACTTCGCCGCCGCAGATAATATCGTCAAAAACATGGCGCAGCCGGGAGTTGGCAATTAAGTTGCGGGGGCTGGCATTTTGGCGGTCGACACCATGGGCCCGGTTGGTGACCAGTATCTGCTTGGCGCCGGCGGCGTGCGCTCGTTCGGCCAAGAAGACGGCATCGGGAAACAGATGATCATCGGCGTCTTGGATGTAGGCATTATCGACCATCATAAAGTCATTGAGGATGGCAGTAGTCTGTTTGCTGGTGGCATGCGGCGCCAAGGCCTGGGCGGTCTCCAGCAGGGTGCCATGGTAATTGCTGGTAACTTCGTGCTTGGTTGGGGCGCTAAAGCCATGGCGCGGCAGCACCGCTTGCCAGACGCTTAGGCTGATGGCCAAGCTATTGAGAAGTGTGCCGTCAAGATCCCAGATAATGAGCTCCGGGCCGCGGCGGGTGCTATCAGTAAGTTGCTTCATGAATGGATGCCTGTATATTTTATCACCTTTGGCTAGTCGCCATGCGGCGCGGTTGCGGAGCGGGTCAGGCATTACTAGTTATGCCAACGCCACCTCTTGTGAGCACGGGTACGAAATTAGAGAAGCGGCCACTCGTAATAGGTTGTTAGATTTCTCGGCCGACGAGTAACTGCCCTAAGGCACTGAATTCAGCTTGGCCAATCGCGCCGTAATGCACGTTTTTGATGCCCCGGTTGTCTTCAATCAGGCCTCTTTCAAAGGTTTGGACGCCCAATAAGGTGGCCAGGGTTTGGGGGCCACCGGGTAGCTCACGTCTGACGTTGTGCGCAGCGTCATGTTCGTAGGTTTGGCCGATTAGCTCATCAACCAGTAGCAGCTCGCCGATTGAATGATAGGCACTGTGCATTCGGAGGCGCAACCGGCCGGGATGAGTTAGATCTTGGACATAGTGCCGCAGGTCGACGCGGCGGCTGTCGCTGAACGTCGAGTAGTGCGCCCCGACGCTGCCGTGGCTGGCCGGGTAGTGGACTTCCGGATCCGAGTTGTGAGCGCTGTAGCTTTCGACGCTGGCCCCGTCCCGGACTTCGGGCCGGTAGCCAGCCCGAATTTGCTGGTCAACAAAAGCAATGAAGCGCTCGCCCAGACCGGCCGGTTGTTCAAACTGGTCGACTTGGCGGTAATGACCAGTCGCATAGGGTTGATTCATACACTAACTATAGAATAGTATGTACAGAAGAGCAATAAGTGGTTATTAGATTCTACCCCGCGGCGCAACCCAACCGCTTTGCCTTACCGCCGGTCCTTGCCAAATTGTGCATAAAAGAGTATGGTATGGGCATATTTTATATCAGGGAGATAGAGTATGGATGTAGAGAAAGTGACATGGCTTTCTAAGACAGATTCAGCAGTCTATGTTAAACCTAGTAAGAATAATATATTTGTAGCTGACTGTACAACCGACACTTTTGATACCGAGAAGCGTACGGGCTCGACCGTCATACTGTATGGATTACCTCCCAAAGTTGTCCGAGCAATCGAAAAAGATCCAACTTCATTCCTGGGTGAGTGCGCTACGTTAGACCCTTCAAAAGCAGGGGTTGTTAACTTCATAGGGTGCTTGGTGTTACTGGACATAGGGCAAGTCACGCCTCGGGAAGTAGTGCGCAACACCATCAGTGAATATGCGCCGTACACGGGGGAATAATAGAACCGACAGTTTAGAAATAAAATCGCTCAGATTTTGGATCTGAGCGATTTTATGTGGCAGGGGCTCCTGGATGCACTTTGCAACTTTTATTGATACATAAAAATGCCAATAACAATGATGGTCTGCATTAATACCCATATAATCTGTCCTATCCAAATTGGTTTGAGCCTAAAGACAACTCCATAGACAAGAAAAGTAATTCCGAAAAGAAGATAGCCAAGCCACGTTAAAAGCGAGACATCATTCGCACTGTGATTGCCATAAATAGTTATAATTTGCGGCAAAGTAATGAGTGGTTGAATAACGCCGGCAACCAGTGCGAATAACTCGATACGTTTTTTATTTTTTTGACTATTCATTATTATAATCATACCAAACAAATAGACCGTGTATATATGATCTATCCGAGCATGAACGTCTTGGCAGAGGCTCCAGGACGATTACCGAACCTATTATGGTGTAATAGGTATTTCAAATCAGACTGTGATCAACAGTGAAAACACCACTACTTAATCACTGTATATTTCAGCTGAACTCTGTCTTTACTGAGTTTTATTGCATCAATAAGTTTCAAATCCACTTCAAGGTCTTGGGTACCGATGAAAGAGCGGCCTTCTCCAAGTATAGTCGGGCAAACTGTCAGCCATACTTCGTCAATAAGCCCCGCTGCGTAAAAGCTACTATTAAGTCTTCCGCCACCCACAAGCAGCCCGATTTCGTTACCTTTTTGCTCAAGGATATCCACGGCAGCTTCGGGCGACCCAACCACAACGTACCCATCAGGTTTTATAAAGTTGCGGCTTTTGGTAACTATAATTTTGTAGTTGCACTCTACATTATCAAAGTTGTAATTCGGGTAGCGCTTCATAACAAGTTCGTACGTTTCGCGCCCCATAATAAAGTTGCCATACTGCGCTACATCCGCAACAAACTCATCCCAGCCCTCAGAAGGCAACCAGTCTTCATCGCCATTTTCACGAGCTATCATGCCATTGACGGAGATTGCATTGGATTGAACTATCTTCATAGATATAGCATACCAAGAAATTGGCACCCAAACCTTTATATATTAAAAAGATCTACGGATAACGTATGTAGACTTTCAGAAATCGCTCGGCAGCCCCTAGTGGTCATACTTCGCAACTTTAAGACAAGGACTTCAATGAATATACCCAGCCCGGTTGCCATTTCCATGGCGACATAACTGTCTGGGGGAGTGGAATATTATTAATCCAATGTTCAAGGCCATACTGAGTCGCTCTGTGGCCTATAACTATCACCCGTTTCCCAGCGTAATTTTTAAGCAGGTCTTCAAGAAAGCCTCTCATGCGCTCAGCGGTCTGCTCATAACTTTCTCCATTCGGGAATGGGACAGTGATACGCTGCAGCTTTTGGGCATCAACAAGTTCTTTTGGTTTTGAAGTCATATCTCCGTAGTCGCACTCGCGCAGACGGGAGTCATGAATAATGGGGTATCGATCGTCAAACGCTATTTCAGCTGTTTTATACGATCTCTGTAAATCAGAGCAGAAAATCGCATCAAAAGGTTCTTTTAAATAACGCTCGCCGAGCTCCTTTGACTGCTGGAGACCTACTGGAGCGAGCTCAACATCGTTGAAGCCTGAAGCGAGCCCTGCGTTGTTATCAGTGGTTGTCGAGTGGGCTTCAAATACAATAGTCACCATTTACATATGATAGCAAAAAAACTTCCGTAGAAGTTTTAATAGAGCTTAGGTTTGGCAGGGGTACGTGGAATCGAACCACGGTCTAAGGTTTTGGAGACCTTTATACTAACCGCTGTACTATACCCCTCTAGCTAAACAGTGCGTGATTTACCGCTTAATCATAGAGGATTGCGCGCGGTTTGTCACGGTTTGAGTGCAGCTGGCCGACCAAATATTACAGGGGTGATCAAAATGTTAGATGTTGCGTTGTGTATGGCTGGGCGACAATAAAGTCAAAATTACCATAAGCACCACCGTTAAAAAGGGCGCTGTCCGACAGATTTAGCTTCCCAAAAGGCCTAAAATTTGGTATACCTAGTAACACCCATGGCAAAAGTTCAACCCACTAAACCATTCCTGATTATGCACTATGGTTTTCCGGGTGCCGGCAAGACCTATTTATCACGTCAGCTGTGCGAGGATATCCAAGCCGCCCACGTCCAAGGTGATCGGATTCGCGCCGGCCTGTTTGATAACCCGCGCTACGACAAACAAGAAAATGATATCGTCACCCAGCTCATGGACTATATGACCGAAGAATTTTTGAGCGCCGGGCTGAGCGTCGTCTACGACACCAACTCCCTGCGCGCCAGCCAACGCCACGCGTTGCGCGAGACCGCCCGTCGCTGCCACGCCCAATCACTCCTGATTTGGCTACAGATCGACCCCGAAACTGCGTTTGCCCGCGGGCTCAAGCGCGATCGCCGCCGGGCCGACGACAAGTACGCCGCCCAGTGGGATCGGCCGACCTTCGAGAAAATCGGCGGCTACATGCAAAACCCGAAGCTCGGTGAAGACTACGTTGTTGTCAGCGGCAAGCACCTCTACACGACCCAGCGTAGCGCCGTCGTCAATCGACTGCGTGATTTGGGTGTCCTCAACTTGGACGATGCCAATAGCCATGTTGTTAAACCTGGCATGATTAACCTCATTCCGAACGTCAACGCCAGCGGCGGTCGCGTTGATATGAGCCGCCGCAATATTCGAATTCATTAAGATTGCGAGCAGCCAATGGCTTTTAAGCGCTTCGAGCTGGCCAATCAGCAGCCCATCAACATCTATAAGCGGCGCACCAATCGTAGCTTGCGCCTAAGCGTCACGGCCGCCGGTGAAGTGCGGGTGAGCATACCGTTGTGGGCCACCTACGCGGTTGGGCTGGAGTTTGCCCAAGCTCGTCAGGATTGGATCGCCGCCCAGATCCAGCCGGTTGTGGCGCTGGCTGACGGACTGCATATCGGCAAAGCTCACCGCTTACGACTTTACGCCGTCCCTGGCAGTACCAAGGTACGTAGCCGTGTGCTGGGCACAGAAGTCCTCGTCAGCTATCCACCAACCCTCACCGCCAGTAGCCCGGCGGTTCAGGCGGCTGTCAAGGCCGCTAGTGTGCGAGCGCTGCGTAAACAGGCTGAAAGCCTATTGCCCCAACGCCTGGCGACGCTCGCCGCCCAACACGGCCATACCTATAAAAGCGTCGGCATTAAGCAGCTCAAGAGCCGCTGGGGCAGCTGTGATCAGCACCATAATATCGTGCTTAATCTGTTCCTGATGCAACTACCCTGGGACTACATTGACTACGTGCTGCTGCACGAGCTTACTCACACCACAGTACTGCACCACGGGCCGGACTTTTGGGCGGCTATGGCTGTTGTTCTGCCCGACGTCGCCCGTTTGCGCAAAGCCATGCGGGCCTACCAGCCAATTCTGAGTGCGCTCGGTGGCGAAGTTGTGGCATAATAGCTAGTAATGGCGCTTACCCTTAGACCGATTAAATTCAGCCGTGCTCATGCCGAGCTGGAGCACCAGCGTTTAACGAGCTTAATCAACAGCATGGCCGATGCCGTTATTGCCGTCGACGAGCGGGCCAAGATTGTTATATATAATGGCGCCGCCCTCAACTTATTCGACGTCAACACCATCCGTTTGCAGAGCTCGCTGACCCGCCTGTTCAAGCCCATCGATGATAATAATCAGGCCGTCGATATCACCCAGGCCGTGCTTGCCGCCGCCCGACCGACCACCCGACGCGATTTGCGCCTGCAGTATGCCGACGGCAGCACCATCAATCTGTATTTGAGCATCGCGCCGGTGCACCTCGGCTACGGCGAACACGGCCAACGCGGCTTTGTGCTGCTGCTGCGCGATATTACGCGCGAAAAGTCGCTTGAAGAAGAGCGCGATGAGTTTATTAGCGTTGTCAGTCACGAACTGCGCACCCCCATCGCCATCAGTGAGGGCAACATCAGCAACGCCCAATTCATCGCCGAGCGCAGTGGCGATATAGTAGCCATCAAAAAAGCCCTCAACGAAGCTCACAATCAAGTGTTATTTCTGGCCGATATGATCAACGATCTGTCGACCCTGAGTCGGGCCGAACGCGGTACCCTCGAGGTTACTGTTGAAGCTATCAACGTCCACGATCTGTGCCAGGAGCTGCTCAGCAACTATCTGCCCCAGGCAACAGCCAAGCACTTACAGCTCAAGCTCGATCTCGACCCACAACTTGAGCTGCTGAGTTCGAGCAAGCTCTACGTCCGCGAGATTTTGCAAAACTTTATCACCAATTCGATCAAGTACACCGAAAAGGGCCACGTCGTGATCGCCGCCCGCAGCGTCCCCAGGGGTGTTGAATTCAGCCTCACCGACACCGGTATCGGCATCAGTAAAAGTGATCAGGAGCGCGTCTTTGACAAGTTTTTCCGTTCGGAAGACTTCCGTACCCGCCAAAACACCGGTACCGGCCTCGGCTTGTACGTCACGATGAAGCTAACCCGCTTGATCCACGCCGACGTGAAGCTCAAGAGTGAGCTGAACCAGGGTTCGACCTTTACGATCTTTATTCCCAATCTGTAGACGGATCGGCTTCGAGTGGCCAGCGATTGGCTAAATCACCCAGGCTAGCCTCGGCCGTTATAGCGCTGAACCTGTCGTCGACATAATCTTCGAACTGCTCGATACTTGTATCATGGGCTTTGGCGAAATGGCCGGCCGCCACTAACCCAATAAAAGCCGGCACGGTTGCCGTTAAGCTAGCGCTAAATAACATTTCGGTCGCGGCTCGGTTAGTAGTAAATGCAGTGGCGGCGAGACTACCGAGGGCCGCAATGGCTGCGGTGCCGGACATAACGTAGGTGAGGCGATCACTAAAGTGTTCGAGGCGACCGAGCCGCGCCGTGCGTTGCGTGAACGTAACATAATTCTGCTCCATGCCCTCTGTTATACCACGCTTTGAGGTTTATGAGTCCTGCGGCAGCTGCCGGATGACGTGCATAACTGGCACGCAGACGTTGCGGCCCTTCCAGACGACTTCGCTGAACTCGTACTTCCAGAGCGAGTAGTTGAGCAGGCCAATATCGTAGAGTGTGGCGTACGGCAGCAACCACAGCCCGCGGAACAACTGGCGACGGTACGTCAGGGCCACCACCCGGTCGTACATAACAGTCAATAGCAGACAGGTGCTGGCACTGAGGACAGCGTAGCCCCAGGCTGCGCTCAGGATCGCCCCCACCAGGCCGCCAAATGGCACGACCAACAGGGTAAATTCAAGCGCCGATACCAGCGCGGTCAGTTCGACGCGGCGGCGGAGTTGCGGATAGCGGACGCGGCTAGCCGTCGTGCGCTGTTCAGCAAAGGACTTGGCGCTAGCCACGCCACAGGCGGCGTCACTCTGCATAAAGCTATAGCCGTCGTCGTGGCGGGCGCACCACTGGGCCAGGTGCCGCTCGGCATTGATGGACCGGCTGACGGCCGCCAGCCCGCCGAACGCCCCAAGCGCCGGCGCGGTGATCAACCAGCAGGTACTGAGCACCGGCGGCCGATTGAACAGGCGGCGGGGCAGAGCGAGTTCCCAGGCATAGCGATTAGGCTGAACCAAAAGCGACTCCAGGCTCCTGGCGGGCGGCGGGGGGTTGCTCGGGATGATACTAAGCATCATTTTTTTCTTTTCCAATAAGGTTGCCACCAGCACCCGCAGACTGTTTGGTTCGAAGCGGGTATCGACGCCGCAAAAGAGTATAAGTTCGCCGTTGGCCTCGGCGGCCAATTGGTGATAGGCGTAGTTTTTGGCCAACCAGCGCGGTGGGGTTTCGGTGCCGGCCATAAAGCGGACACCGTCGTGGGCAAAGCCCCGAATGATTTCGGGAGTGCGTTTGTTAGGGGAGCAATCGTCGAGCACAATAATTTCAAGCTTGGGGTAGGTACTGGTAATGAGCGATTGTAAACAGGCTTCGAGGTCAGTCGTTTCGTTGCGGGCCGGGATAGCAACCGTTAGGGTGGGCAAATCAGCGTCTTTGTAGATGGTAGTAAGCGTTTGGGGTTGAGTTTTTTTGAGGTTACGCAGCGTCGACCACACCAGTATGATGGCGCACACCAGTTGGACGATCACGAGCAGTCCGTACCAAGACACCCCCGACACCGCGCCGCGTGACCCAGCGAAGCTGCTGCCAAGTACCAGACCCTGGGCGCCAAGTAGATAGTAGCTGGCGCGGCTGGCGACCGAGTAGAGATAGTCGGCCTGGATACGGTTCTCGATAATCCGCCCCAGATTAATAATGCGGTAAATCGACAGTACGGCGATGGCCAATCCACCTAAGAGAGGTACCTGGTATTGCAGCGTGGCCGTGGTTATGATGGTGACGGCAATGCTCAGGTAGGCGAGCGGTTGCCGGATTCGCCAAGCTGGCGGCAGCCATAGGCTTAGTTCAAGTAAGCAGCCGAGTGCAAAGCTCATAAGCGTAACCATCATAGTGCTACTATAGCAAACCTCGGGGGGTATGTGGTCATCCCATACTCAATCAAAGGCTAGTACAGCTACGGCCGAATCTATGGAGCAGTCCAGCCGGCCTGATCGGCGCTACCTATTTTTTACTCTATGGCCATTAAACGCTCAACCTTAGTTTCTGGGCACTGTGTCAACGCCCTGGCAAACGTCAGACTTTACCACTATATAACGATCCCCCTATCAAGCTATCCCACTATCCCACTATTAAGCTATCCCACTATCCAACTATCCAACTATATGATTGACGACAGGGGCGCGCTCGTGCTAATCTTGACAGGTTGGCCTACAAGTTGTTGTAGGCTTTTTTAGTAGCCAAACTTTAACAGGGAGTGACACGTGGCAGAACAGCCGACCAAGAAAAAGCGTCTGGTCAAGAACCCAGAAACCTTTCGCGAGCGGGCCCTCAAAACCGCCGTCCAAAACGAACAACCAAAGCGCGTTTCGCGGCTCCGTACCAGCGTTGCTCGGCCACTGCGCAAAGTCATTCGCCCAATCGGCCGCCTTTTGGCGAGTCTGTTTGCGCACCAGCCATTCAAATTCATCGCTAAAATTCTGCGCTTTATCGGTCGAATCGTGTTCCCGGAATACCTGCGTGGCAGTTGGCGGGAGCTGCGCCGCGTTACATGGCCGGATTGGTATGAAAGCCGCCGCTTAACTGTCGCTGTGCTCATATTTGCAATCGTTTTTGGTGGACTCGTCTCCATCGTAGATTATGGATTAGATAAAATATTTAAACAGGTGTTATTGAAATAATGAATAGTAGCAAACGATACGATACAACCAAACAGTGGTACGCCATTCATACTTATAGTGGCTACGAAGAAAAAGTTGCCGAAAGCATCCGCCAGCGCGCCGATTCTCTCGATATGTCCGACAAAATCTTTCAGGTCCTCGTACCGAAGGAAAAGATGATCGAAATCAAAAACGGTAAACGCCGGGTCGTCGAAAAGCGCATTTTCCAAGGCTACGTGCTAGTTGAAATGAAACTATCCGAAGACGCCTGGTACATCGTGCGCAACACACCGTCCGTCACGGGCTTTGTTGGCAGCGGTGCCGACCCGACGCCACTGGAAGCCGATGAAATCGAAAAGATCCAAAAGCGCATGGGCCTCGAACAGCCAAAACACAAGATCGACTTCAATTTGGGCGATATCGTCAATATTATCGACGGTCCGTTCAAAGGCTTCGATGGCAGCATCAATGAGATCGATTTACAAAAGGGCAAACTTAAAGTCCTCGTTAACATGTTCGGGCGTGAAACTCCGGTTGAACTTGATAGCCTACAAGTCAAACGCGTCTAAGGGTAATTTTAAATCTATGGAACAAACCCAGACACCGGCTGAAGTACTGGCCGAAGCGAGCTACCTGAAACAGCTCGGGACGACCATGCTGGTCTTTTCAGCTGGAGCGCCGGCGATACTCGCCTACGGCGAAGCCACTCAGGGTGAACTGCCAAGCACAGCCAAACTGCTTTGCTATGGCGTGTTCGCTGTCGGGGCTGTGCTTGGGTCTAAAGTCAGGCACGAGGCGGCCGCTACTATTGAGCAGGCTGGCGCCGTCAGTTAGGCCGGCGAACCGTTCTACATGTAGGCCACCTACAGATAGCCTAGCAGTCCAGTTTAGTCTCGCTGAGATCCGTAGACAGACATTATTACGTGACGGAGCGATTATAACTAAACATAAGCGTATACTGTTACGTATCAACCATAAATAAAAAGGCTATTATGTCTAAAGAAACAGTGTGTATTCGGGATTTATCTATACCGGAGGCTGTTCGTAGCGCCCTGACGCCCGCCGAGCGGCTGCAACACGACATTGCCGTCCAGTTGGCGGGGCGCAATACGGTAGGCGGCATTTGTTCACTACCGAGCCCTGAAGCGGTTCGTTTGTTTGCCGAGCGCCACCCGGTCGCCTACCAACAACTTGCCGATCAAGTCACGAGCGCCCTAGTCGCGGGCGGAATTATGTCGCTAAGACCAGAGCTCAGCCTTGTCCCCGGTGAACCGCTTTTGCAAGGCACACCGGAACTCATCGTCAATACCGAGGTTGCCGCCTAGACTTGTATCTGGTTTTGTGCTAAAATCCAATCTGTTACGCACTACTAAAAGGTAGGAGAACTAAAACAACAGCTTCATGTTGGTCAGTTCGAAACATAAGGAGACAAACTATGGCGAAAGCCGTCAAAGCCAATTTAAAAATGAAACTCAAAGCCGGACAAGCCAGCGCCGCACCGCCAGTCGGTAGCACGCTCGGCCAGTACGGTGTCAATATGATGGATTTTATTAATCCGTTCAACGATGCCACGCGCGACATGATGGGCACGATGGTGACCGTCCACATCACGATCTTTGATGACCGCTCGATGGCCTTTCGCGTGGTTGGCGCCCCCACCGATGACCTGATTCGCGCCAAGCTCGATATCAAAAAAGGTTCGGGCCGCCCCAATAGCGAAAAGATCGAAAAGAAACTGACGCAGCAAGATCTGCGCGCCATCGCCGAAGCTAAAGCCAAAGACATGAACGCCGAGTCTGTCGAATCGATCATGAAAATGGTTGCCGGCACCGCCCGCAGTATGGGCGTCGAAGTTCAGGCTTAAACGATGTCAGAGATAGCAACAGAGCTAGTCCAATTGGGTGTATTAGCCCAGGAATCGATTCGTGGTGAGCCAGACGCCTATGATACGTTTGAAGCGTGGGACGCCGAACGGGCCAACCTACACGAGCAATACAATCGGTACCACGATAATCCCACGCACGACGCCGTCAAGTTCGTCGCCGTCTGTGGTCAACTGGCATTGTTGTTCGGCAACAACGTCGGTTACGGCAAACAGTACACCGCCAGCCTGTACCCAAATGGCTAGGCACACTATTTAACTAACTTGTGGGAGGCCCTCGAAAGCCATTATCACCACGAAAGGATCAGATCATTATGGCAGAAGCCAAGAAACCAGCTAAAAAAGCGATCGCCAAGAAGGCCACCAAAGCCGCCGAGCTGATTGTCGAAACTACCATCATCGAACGAAAAGCTGAGGATTTTCAAGCCACCAGCCAATCATTGCCTGAGATGGACGCTATTCAAGAAGTCCCTGAGATAATCGCTCCTGCTAAGGCTAAAGCCGGCAAGCGTAGTGCCAAAGCGGTAACCGAAGTGGAAGCCAAAGAAGCCAAAGAGGAGCGCAAAGCGTCTGGTGAGCTTGAAGACGTCAAGCCCAAGCAACACAGCAACCCGACACGCACCCACCTGCAGCGCCGCGGCAAAAAGTTCCAAAAGAGTGCTGAACTGATCGAAAAAGATAAGGCCTACACGCTGGAAGAGGCTATCGCCCTCGCCAAGCAGACGAGCCACGTTAAATTCGACGCCAGCGTCGAATTACACGTCAACTTAAGCGTTGACCCGCGCCACGCTGACCAGAACATTCGCGACAACCTTGTCCTACCTGCCGGTACCGGTAAAACGGTTCGAATCATCGTGTTGACTGACGACGCCGCGACCGCTCTTAAAGCTGGTGCCGACCTCGCCGGTAACGAAGAAGTTCTGGCCGAACTCGATAAGGGTAACCTCAACTTCGACATTTTGATTGCCATCCCATCTTTGATGCCAAAGCTCGGTAAGTACGCCCGGACACTCGGTCCACGCGGCCTGATGCCGAACCCCAAGAGCGGCACCGTCACCACTAACGTCAACAAAGCCGTTGCCGAAGCCAAGGCCGGCCGGATTGAGTACCGCGTCGACAACACCGGTATCGTCCACTTGTTGGTCGGTAAAGTAAGCTTTACTGAGCCACAGCTGCTCAAAAACGTCGCTGCCGTCATCGCCAGCATCAAGAACAACAAGCCCACCAGTGTCAAAGGTAACTACTTCAAAGCAGTGCACCTGACAACTTCAATGGGCCCATCGGTTATGGTTGACCTGGCTAGCGTCAACACCAATTTCCCGACTGAGTAAGTCAGATACCGACACCTTGCAGCGCCAGGCGGGTAACACCTCATGTTGCTCGCTGGCGCTGTTTTGCGACCGTAGGCTTGGACCTAATCTCAATTCCCCCGTCATACACAAGCCTGACGGCCCGTAAATGTACGAACGCAGGTCTACGCCGCCGCAGCTAGGCCGACACTTGTCTTGGGCGCGGCCTAGGGTTGCTTGACGCGCATCACGCCGACGAGCGCATTGGTGGTGCGTGTCAGTCCACGGAGCCCGCCTTGGTAAGCGACATAGCGATCACGCCAGGTTGGTTCGTATTTGGCCTTAAACCGGAGCAAACCCTTGAAGGAATACAGCCGGTCCCCATTGGCATAGACAAAGCGCAGGATAGAATCAACCACAGATTTGGTGTCGTCGCCCTTACCGAGCCCGGCGAGGGGGCAGAGACCAAGATTCAGACGTTGCTGCGGCTGCGTACTCAAATAGGCAATGAAGTTTAATAAGAGATAGTCGTTGATGTTGCCGGGGCTGGCGTCACTGTGGCGGAGTAAATCATAGGTGGCTTCTTGCTCATCAAAATCCGCCGGCAATTGGTTCAAGAAGGCCTGCACCTCTCCGGCCGAGTCACGCACGACCATAATCGAGCACTGCTGCATATATGCATCGCTAAAGTAACCCATCACAAAGCCTCGTTCCGCCCGCCCGCCCTGGCTGAGCCACTGATCGGACACAGTTTTGAGCCGTGTCATTGTTGCCGGGTTATGGGGCGGCGCCAGCAGCTCGCAGATATAGCCGAGTTTCGTAAATTTGTTATTGATATGTCGAAAATATTTATTGCGGACGACGTCGGCCTGGAAATGGGCAATATCGACGACGGCTTCCTGGCCAATCTTTTGCAGACTATAGCCGTGTCGGATGTACAGCTTGCGGTGCGTCGGCTCAATGTGGACGAAGGCCGGTAACCAGTCGTTGCTCTGACAGACGGCCCCGAACGCCGTAATTAGCGTAGCGTACGTCCGCGGCTGACCGGCTGGGTCCCCCAGGCACAAGGCCACACCGTGCCGGACGTGATAGGCGAGTCCGCTCGTGCCAGCGTCGTTAAAAAAGAACTGTTTGTCGTGGGGCCACAGCTTAAAATAATCTTCACTGCGGCCGCCGCCCTGCTTGAGCAGGTCCAGCAGCCGGCGGCGGTTTTGAGTCTGATCACTCAGGCGCAAGCGGATAGGCTGGAAGAAAGCCGCGGCGGCGTAGATGGCTGCCCCAATGCTGATGACCGAGAGCGAATCAGTGAATAGTTTTGCCCGCCGCGTCGCTGGCACGAGCGGTTTATTAGTCGTCAAGTAGAAGCGGTCAACCGTGTATTGGGCGGCTCGGCCGACTGATATTTCCTGATGAAAATCGGAGGTATCGAGTAAGCTGAAGCCAGCGAGGCCGTACATAAAAGCCACGACAATGACGAGCCCAGCCGTCCGAACGGCCGTCCGAAAGCCTTGAATATCGCTTTTTACGGTGTAGTGGGACCGGAGCATGACCAGTAAAGCTAGAATGCTAACCGGCAGAATAACTACTCGGATGACGCGCCCGGCCGACAGGTCATCCATCCCCAGACTTCGAATTAGGCTGCTTAAGTTCACGCCAAGATACACAACGTAGCTCATAATCGTGGCCAGCCAGGCGGTGCGCTTGAGCCGGTGCAACAGGCCGCTCAAGTACAGTAAGCTCAAGCCGATCATAATTGAGACGTTAATTGTCGTGCCCGACAGATGGGCGGCGTGCCGGGTGGCGATCAATTCAACCAGCGTCACGATCAGGACAAAGCTACCATGGGCCGCGACGACAAAAGCCACGAGCTGTAGCCCAAAACGCTCGCGCACCCGTAACTGACTTTTGATATAAGTAGGCACTGCCATGACTCGCTCATTGTACCCGAAAACCGACTATTATAATAAGCATGAGTGGCACGACACCTATTTGCGTAAAAATCACATTATTATTGTGCTTGCATAACTACTGAGTAGTCACCTACAATAGAACGAAACACGGAGGCTAATGGTGTCGGTATTCAGTAACATTCAGATACGTCAGGCGATCGCAGATGATCATATTGTATGCCACCCATTCAATCCGAAGCATGTCAGCCACGCCAGCCTCGATGTGACGCTCGGCTATTACTATTACCGGATTGAGCGCATGAATGACCGGACAATCTACAACCCGTTCGACAAAGAAGACGTGGAGCGCTACTTTGATGGGCCGTATCACGCCATGCCTCACGGTGAATGGTGCGCCCTCAACGGTTTTAAGCCCGTCAACAATATCCCACTCGATCACCCGGTCATTAGCCTCAAACCGGGCGAACGTATATTGGCCCACACGCATGAGTTCTTCGGCATTCGACCACCCGGTGCCTGCGAAGTCCGCAGCCGCTCGAGCTGGGGCCGCAACGGTATTGCCGTCTGTTTTGACGCCGGCTGGATCGATCCCGGCTACATCAACCGCCTGACGCTCGAAATCTATAATCTCAACGACCGTGAAACGGTGCTCCTGCCGGTCGGCGAACGCTTCGCGCAGATTGTCTTTCACGAAACCGGTCCCGTCGACGGTAACTATGGCGCCGGTCGCGACGACGAATTTAGTGGTAAATACCAACAGGGCAGTGATATCGAGACGATTATTAAAACCTGGTCGCCCGATATGATGCTCCCCAAAGCCTACCGCGACAGCCGCGCATTGCCCCAGCCAATCGACGGGCTATTTTATGATTAAAGGCAAATACATCGTCATCGAAGGTCCGGAAGGTGTCGGCAAGTCAACCCAACTACTCGAACTGGCTCGCCGCTTGCAAGCCGCCGGTTTGCCGGTGCGCACCATGCGTGAACCAGATAGCCAGAGTAACCTGACCGCTCGGGCAATTCGCCAATTGACGCAAGATCCGCACTACCCGATGAATACCCGCACCGAAGTGTTGCTCTACAACGCCGCTCGTTCGGAATCATTGCAAATCATCAAACAAAGTGTCGAGCAGGGAGTCATCTGCCTCGTTGACCGTAATTACCTGACGACTCTCGCTATTCAGTACTACGGTCGCGGTGACGTGCCTGATTATCAAATCATCAATACGATAATTAGTTTTGCGGTCGCCGACATGGAACCCGACCTCTGTATCGTACTCGACGCTCCGGCGGCTATGCTCAAGGCTCGCGCCAAAAACCGCTATAGCGCCGAGCGCTTCGACAACCTCGACGAAGGCTTTTTAGAGCGCGTCCGGGCCGGTTACCTATGGGAAGCCAAGCAGCGCAATCTACCGGTCGTGTTCGCAACTGATGACGAAGCAACTGTGGCCGACGCGATTTGGAAACTAGTGTCGGTTGAGCTGGCCAATCGCAAAACTGTACCCGCTGCTAGCGCCGCATCAGTTTCGGTTAAGGACATCATTGCCCAAAAAGAGCTGCCTGCGCCGCATGAACCACCTTTAGAGATTACGCCACTCCCAGCCGTGAGCGTTGAACCAACAGCGGCGGCAACACTTGTTCAAAAGGACGCCAGCGGCCGAACCGCAATCACCAGCGCCGGCCGCGACTACCTGGCGGCGGCGATTAGTAATGTTGACGGCAACGTCTACGCCTTTAACGACAAGCTCAGCCCCGTCACAATTGCGGCGGCTATGGCCCGCCTCAGTCGGCGCGGTGACGACATGCGCATTACGCTGCTCGATGAATTTGCCGGCAAAGCCGGTAAAGATGGTAACCTACTGCGACGCGTCATCACGGCCTATGGCGACGACTCGGTGCAACAGCTCGCCGGTATCCATCTGGTCGTCGAGAACGCCAGCAACATCTTGACCAAAAAGTTGGAGTGGGGGCGCTTGGCGTCGTACCTCGAACAATCAACGCGTTATATCTACTTTGACCAAAAGGATGCCACCGGGCACTACCGCTACTTCGTTCCGCCAGAATTCACGCCGGCCGTCGCCCAGCAGTACCGCGCCGCGATGGACGCCATCTTTGACCTCTATTCGGCCATGGTGCGCCGTCTGACCGAGTATGTCCGGGCCAAGTCAACTGTTCCCACAGCCGAGCAAGATAGCGCCTGGCAAGCTGCAACCCGCGCCCAAGCCTGTGACGCAGTTCGGTCAGTGCTGCCCGTTTCAACCACCTCAACCGTCGGTATCTATGCCTCTGGCCAAGCGCTGGAGAGCCTGATTATGCACTTATTGAGCGATGCGCTGCCCGAAGCCCGCGCCACCGGCCAAACTATGCTGACCGAAGCGCGTAAGGTTATCCCGGTACTACTCGAACGGGCCGATAAGCCTGAACGGGGCGGCGCTATCATCGCCTATCGGGCTACCACCGCCCAGCGGGTGGCCGCGCTTGCCGCCGAGTGTCTACCCGATAATTACGCCGCGCCGGCTGGAGCCGTCAGCCTCAATGAGTACTGGCCCAAGAACGAACTGAATCTGGTGGCGGATATGCTCTACGAACATAGCAACCTGCCGCTCAAAGACATCCAGGCCGAAGTCGCTACTATGCCCTACGATAAAAAGGTCGAAATCTTTACGGCCTACGCTGGCGAACGGCTCAACCGACGCCACCGCCCGGGCCGAGCTATCGAAAAAGCTCACTACAGTTGGGATCTAGTGTGTGATTACGGCATTTTCCGCGACTTACAACGCCACCGCATGGTCGACGATCTGGCCTGGCAACAGCTGTCGCCCCGTTTTGGCTACGAAACACCGAGTTTGATAGACGAAGCCGGCCTGAGCGCCCAATTTGATACTTGTTTTGAGCTCAGCCTCAAACTCTATAGCGTCCTTCAGCAAGCCGGCTATCAGCTGGAAGCCCAGTACGCCACGCTACTCGGTCACAAAATGCGCTGGAAAGTCACCTATAACGCCCGCGAAGCCTTTCATCTGCATGAACTCCGTACCAGCCCCCAGGGCCATCCCGGCTATCGTAAACTCGTATTACAGATGCACGAGCAACTAGCCACTGTTCATCCTTTGATGGCAGCGGCAATGCGCTTCGTCAATAGTGACGAAGATGAGGCGCTCACCCGACTCGCCGCCGAGCGCTACACCCAGTACAAGCTCGAACAGTTAAGTGAGTAGCCGTAGGTGCCGCGCCACTGGCAACTGCTGAAGCCTTAAATCGATACCGATCGGCGTGTTGATCGTGCCTTGTAAATCACCAAAGATGCCGACATCCTGCAATTGAGCGAGCTGCACCGGCGTGCCGGCCGCGGCGGCGAGTTCGAGGCTAGCTGCCCCAGATAAGTTATGATCAAAGCGAGCCGCAACTGATCCCTCGGCCCCGTCCGCTAGTAAATTCAACTCGGCCGCGTAGGCACCGAGGTGCTGCCAGACTCCATCATAAATATCAACCGCCTCTTGGCTACAGAGGGGTAAATATATATGCTTCACGGCTTTCGGGGTGCGCGGTTCTTCGACGAACTGGGCTACACCGCTGGCAATATGCAACGCTTGCAGGCTGATACGTGTCGCGTGGGTCTGTTGTTCGGCCAACTTGAGACTGGCTATTCTCTGCGCGGCTTGAGCTGAGCGCTCTGTCTGTACCTCGGCGACCAGCAGCTCACGCCGTTGGCGAACATGTTGGTTGCCCAAGGCCGCCTGACAGACAAAAAAGACATCTTTATCGGTTACAAAATCATTCGGCTTGAAGCCGGCGTTCGATCCGTTGAACAGCTCTCGAAAGATGTGGTGTAAGCTACCGCGAAGATACGGGCTTTCGGTGCTCGTCGGTAGTAGTCTAAATAATTGGTCGGTGTGGGTCATATGTCGTGCTCAGTAAAAAACGGATTCCTAAGTTTTGGAATCCGTTTTTGTGTGTTTCGTTATTTGGTGTATCAGTACAATCGGATTCCAGTTATTCGGGCAACACCATCAATCGAGCCATAAAGTGCTTGCAGGCAGGCAGAGAATAGTTGGTAATAAAGGTTGTCACGATTATTAAGATACACAATATTGATGTAAAAAGCAATACTATTTTGAAGCGCAACCAATGTCAAACCAAGCTAACGGGTAACTAGCTCTAGGCAGAAAAGCCCGCGGGCGGTGGTCCAGCCGGACATGGCGACCAGTGTTTTACCGTAGGTGAGCCGGGGATTGCTGCTAGCAGCTTCAAAACCAAAGCAATAGATGTGGCAGCGGGCCGCTGCGCCTGGTATGTGCGGCGACGCAAAGCGAGGTTGACAGGTGGCAGGCGTAAGCGTAAAGTCGATACCATGTTAAAACTAGCGAAGGTTTCGGCCTTGATTATTAACCTCCAAATTATGTTCGGCATCATTGAGATGACACCGATTAGGGTTGAAGCTAGACACAAATAATTACATAAGAGATTAATCAAAAGCTTCCACCCGGAAGCTTTTTTTGTTGGAGGACAACATGCCAGAACTCAGCCCCGCGCTCTATAACGAACTTCAGCCCTATCACCAACGGGTGCCGCGCCAGTTTCGCCAACTGCCATCGACATTACACCTCGCCGCGGCTGCAGAGGTCGCTGGGTTCCCGGATATACCGGATGATCTCGTCAGTCGAGTCGACTACGCCGTTTTGCCAGCTGACTGGCAGCGACTCCACCAAGACGAGCCGGGTGACCCGATGTTCGGCTACGGCTATGATTCGCCGGCCCGGCGCGACATACTGGCCATCGAAAAAGCCGCGCAACGCTTGGGTGTAGCCGGCGTCGAGACACTTGGACCCTACGCGCTCGAGGTGCTGCGGGCCCAACAAGCGATGGCCACTGTCGTGATTCGTACGAACTTCAGCTCTTATACCTCGACGTCGGATGGTAGTCGTCTTACCATGCAGATGAAACACGATGCCGATCAAACAGTCGGGGCCTTTAAAATACGTGGCGCCTACAACAGCCTGCGACAATTGTCCGCCGAGCAACGAGCTGGTGGGGTTATTGCCGTCAGTGCCGGCAACCACGCCCAAGGCGTCGCCCATAGTGCCCAACTGCTCGGCACGGCCGCCACGCTAGTCATGCCCGTCAATACGCCACGCGTAAAAGTTACCGGTGTGGAAGCGTACGGTGCGCACGTGGTGCTAGCCGGTACGACGTTCGAGGCCGCCAGCCGCTATTGCCGCCAATTACTACATGATCGTCCGGAGTTAACGGTTATTGCGCCTTATGACGACGAACAGATCATGATAGGGCAGGCGACACTGGCCGCCGAGCTGCTGCAGCAGAACGCCGATTTCACCCATCTAGTCGTGCCGGTTGGCGGTGGTGGGTTACTGGCCGGTATTGCCCGGTACCTCGGCGAAGTTCGACCGGACATTCAGGTCGTTGGGGTCGAGCCGGTGGGGGCCAATGGTATGACGCGTTCGCTGCGGGCCGGAGAATACACTGAATCGCCCGACCTCAAAACCGTCGTCGAGGGGGCTGCCGTCCAACCCGGTCACCAGACATTCAATATTCTTCAAAACCTAACGCCGGCGGTGGCTATGGTTAACGTCACCGACCAATCCATCGCTCGGGCGGTTGTCGAGCTCCACCAGAATGGGCTTCCGACCGAAGCGACCGGCGCAGTTGCGCTGGCTGGCCTGTGGCAGTACGTTCGTCAGCATGGACCGGTCGGCAGATTTGCCGTTTTGCGGACCGGTAAAAATATCGATGGCTCAAAACTGGATTATTTATACGACCTGGCGGCGGCCCAACAGATTGACCGACAGCCTGCAGTAGTGTAGAATACCCAGTAAGTTGCCAGAGACAGCGACGGGCTTAGGCCTTAATTATGTCGCCGAGGTACAAACAAACTCTGCAAAGAGTGTTTGAACGTCTTTGAACCAACCGTTTAAAGACGTTTTTGTTTGGCAACGAAACAAGCTAACGCATAGCTGTGGTCGATCACTATGCACCAACAACATAAGCAGGAGATACTTCCTTATGGCACTGACAAAACAAGAAAAAGACGTCATCGTCGCTGAAGTTGCCGCTCTACTGAGCGCTTCTAAGCTGACAGTCGTCGCTAAGTTCGAAGGCACCACGGTCAAAGCTCTCCAGAGTTTACGCCGCGATGCTCGGGCTAACGGCACGAAAGTTAAAGTCGTCAAAAACCGCTTGGTCATTAAAGCCTTGCAGCAGTCTGACGCCTTAAAAAGTGTTGAAACGGGTGCGCTCGAAGGTATGCTATTGTACGCCTTCAATGCCGAGGACGAAGTTGCTTCGGCCCAAACCCTGCACACGTTTGCCAAAGCCAACCCGACACTACAATTTGTCGGCGGTATTACCCCCGACGGCACGTTTATCGATGCCGCCAACGTCAAAGTGCTCGCGACCCTTCCAAGCAAGGACGCGCTAATTGCTGGACTCATTAACACCCTCAACGGCCCAATCAATGGCGTCATGAGCAGTTTGTCCGGTAATTTGCACGGCTTACTCAAAGGGCTCGAAGCCAAAGCTGCTAATTAGCTTTTCGGGGTTACACCCATAATTAGACCACTACAAACTAGTAACTACATAGATTTCAAGGAGAAATTAACATGGCAGATTTAAAGAAAATTGCAGAACAGCTCGTTGGGCTGACCGTACTGGAAGTGAACGAACTCGGCACTATCCTCAAAGACGAATACGGTATCGAACCAGCCGCCGCAGCCGTTGCTGTTGCTGCTGCTCCTGGTGACGCCGCTCCCGCTGAAGACGCCAAGAGTGAATACGATGTCGTCCTGAAGGACGCTGGTGCCGCTAAGGTTGCCGTTATTAAGGCCGTTAAAGACATCACCGGTCTTGGTCTTGGTGAAGCTAAAGCCTTAGTCGATGGCGTGCCAAAGACGATCCTCGAAAAAGCTGCCAAAGACGATGCTGAGAAGGCCAAAAAAGCCCTCGAAGCCGCTGGCGCAACTGTCGAACTCGTCTAACGAATTTGACCCGAACTGTCGCCCTGTCTGACAGATGGGGCGACAGTTTTATCCACAGCCCACTGATTGGCTTTGACTTGCCTATAGAATTATGATATTTTTATGGGTAAGTGTACTAATAAATACTTACACGAGAGACAAGACTAAATGCCTGAAGTACCAGAAAAACAAATCAAGCGCTTACGAGCCCTTATTCAAGAAGCCGAGACCAATCTTGCAGCCGCCAACGAACTGCTGATTAGCCTTGTTGGTGATGACGAAAACACCGTCGCAATTGTCCGCGAAGAAACCCTCGGTAAAATTATCGAAGGCGTTTTTGACGGTCAAAATATGGTTGGTTCCGACAGCAAAACTTATCCCGTACCCGCCAACTACGCCAGCAAATCCAAGCTGGTTCAAGGCGATATTCTCAAATTGACGATTACTGAAGAGGGTGCCTTTCTGTATAAGCAGATCGGTCCAATCCCCCGCAAACAAGTTATCGGCGCTCTCAAGCTCGAAAACGGCCACTACTTCGTCGACGTGAATGGCCGCAACTTCCGCGTTTTGCTCGCCAGCGTAACCTACTTCAAAGCCAAGCCAGGTGACCAAGTTAGTGTCAATGTCCCTGAGGACGACGCCGGCGCCGAGTGGGCCGCTCTCGAAGCCGCTCTATAGTAGGATAGTTAGACAGTGTACTAATTGGATAGTAGGCTAGTGAGCTCCAGCTAACTATCCTACTATTTTACTATCCTACTATCCAACTACTTGAATTACACAACAACCCATCTGAGGCGTTGTCGGTTATAATAGAAGTGTCTATGGGGCAAGCATTATATCGAAAATACCGTTCTAAAAACTTGGGCGAGATTATAGGGCAAGAACACATCACCCAAACACTCGGTAAGGCCATCAAGGCTGGCCGGATCAGCCACGCCTATCTGTTTACGGGCCCGCGCGGTGTCGGCAAGACGAGTATCGCCCGCATTCTCGCCCACGAGATTAATGGTCTGCCGTATGTCGACGACCGCATGGATATCGACATCATCGAAATTGACGCCGCCAGTAACCGCCGTATCGATGAGATTCGCGAGCTGCGCGACAAAGTCCACATCGCACCCACCAGCTCAAAATACAAAGTCTACATAATCGACGAAGTCCATATGCTGACCAAAGAAGCCTTCAACGCGCTGCTCAAAACCCTCGAAGAGCCACCAGCCCACGTCGTCTTCATTCTGGCGACGACCGACGCCCACAAGCTGCCCGAAACAATTGTCAGTCGTACCCAGCGCTACACCTTTAAACCGGTCGAACCGGCCAAGGTCGTTAAACACCTCAGTTTCATCGCCGCCGCCGAAAAGATCAGTATCAGCCAGGCCGCTCTCGAGTTACTGGCCGTCCATGGTGAAGGTAGCTTTCGCGACAGCATTAGTTTACTCGATCAAGCCAGTAGCAACGGCCAGGCGCTTGAGCTAGCCGACATCCAAACCTTGCTCGGCATCCCCCCGGAAACGGCTGTCGAGGCGTTATGCGAGCTGATTGAATCACCACTCACACCGCAAAGCGCCGAGTCGGCGCTCCAGCAGTTAGGCAATATGTATGACCAAGGCTTCCAAGCCGCGGCGATTGCTAAGCAGCTCGGCCAAAAACTACGGGCGCACCTCCTGCACAGCCGAGCCCCCATTACTCAAGCAACGCTCGATTTGCTCGGTCGCCTGATCGATGTGCCGACGTCACACAACCCCGAGCGCTACCTTGAAATCGTACTACTTGATGTATTGAGCCTCAAGCTTGCACCGGCCGCCGCGGTAGTTCCGGCCCAACCATCAGTGGCGACTCCTAGCCCCAAGGCCGTCGTCGTCGAGCCAGCCGCAAAACCGGACCAAGCCACAGCCGAGCCGATACCATCACCCGCACCAAGCGCGGTAGCCGAACCTATACCAGCCCAACCACCCAAAGCCCTCACCGCTTCCCCTGTCGTCGTGAACCCAGATGACGCCACACTGTGGCCACTGATACTCGCCGCGCTTAAGCTCAAGCACAACACCCTCTACGGCGTCGTACGGATGGCCCAGCCGACCTTTGATGGCGACAACCTACAACTAGGCTTCACGTTCACTTTTCACCAAAAACGCATCAGTGACGCTAAAAATAAGAAGATAATTATGGACATTATAGAAGGTGTTAGCGGCCGCACGATTGTAATTTCATGCATACTGCTCAAGCCCGGCGACAAGCCAAATCTACCGCCCACGGCCATCGTTGGTTTGCCCAATCAGACAACCCCAACCGACATGAGTCAAATAAATAGTATATTTGGCGGCGGAGAACTGTTAGACTCATAGGTATACCCCGAGGATCGTTATCATGAAAGCCACTACTACCAACCCGCCACCACCCCAAAACAGCGAAGCCGAGAGCTCACTACTTGGCGCCATCCTGATTGATAGCGACGCGATTGTGAAGATTGCCGACAGTTTGTCGGCGGCCGATTTCTTTGAGGTTCGCCACCAACGCATCTATGAAGCCGTAAACCAGCTCTACGAACGGCGCGACGCCATCGATGTACTCACGCTGGCCAACGCTCTTAAAAATAACGGCTACCTCGATATGATCGGCGGGCCGGCTTATTTAACGGAACTGACTAACTTCGTCCCGACGGCTGCCCATGTCGAGCAATATGCCGCCATCGTCGCCCAAAAAGCCTTGCGCCGCCGCCTGATTGCCGCTTCCCAGGATATTATCGGTCTCGGCTACGATGAAAGCAAAGAACTGCGTGAACTGATCGAAGAAGCCGAAATGCGTCTGTTCGAAGTTAGCCAGCAACATATCAAGCAAAGCGTCGTCTCCCTCGAAACAATTTTAGCCGAGAGTTTCGACCGTCTCGATGACCTGCATAAAGATAAGCAGAAAATTCGCGGTGTGCCGACCGGTTTTCGCGATCTCGATAAAGTCCTGGCCGGCTTTCAGCGCTCCGACCTGGTGATTCTGGCCGCCCGCCCGTCAATGGGCAAGACGGCCTTGGCCCTCAACTTCGCTCACAACGTCGCCGTCCAATCCAAGCAAGCGGTCCTTATGTTCAGTTTAGAAATGAGTAAAGAACAGCTGGTTGACCGGCTGCTGTCTATGGAATCCGGGGTTGATGCCTGGGCACTGCGCACCGGCAACTTAACCGACGCCGACTTTGAAAAAATCGGCCAGGCCATGGGTACTCTCAGCGAAGCGCAAATGTTCATCGACGACACCCCTAGTATTACGATCAGTGACCTCCGTACTAAGGCCCGCCGCGAGAACCACCAACACCCGCTGGGTCTGATTATTGTTGATTACCTACAACTGATGAGCGGCGTCGGCCGGTTTGGCGGGGAAGGTAACCGCGTCCAGGAAATCTCCGAAATATCACGGGGCCTCAAAGGCGTCGCTCGTGAGCTTAACGTTCCTGTCTTGGCGCTCAGCCAGCTCAGTCGGTCGGTCGAGAACCGCTCGCCGCAAATCCCCCAACTGTCCGATTTGCGTGAATCAGGCTCCATCGAGCAGGACGCCGACGTCGTCGCCTTTATTTACCGCGAAGAGTATTACAATCCCGAAACTGATCGCAAAAAGATTACCGACATCTTCATCAAAAAACACCGTAATGGTCCGACGGGCGGCGTCGAGCTCTACTTTGATAATGAAAAACAACGCTTTCGTTCACTCGATACTGCCCACGGCGACCCGTTCGCCGGCAATGAATAAAGCCTCGATACTGCTATAATTACGGCAACAATGAAAAACGTTCGCTCCACACTCACGACGCATTGGCGTCTGATACTCATGCTCGGACTCGGATTGGCCGCCAGTGCCGGCCTACTGATCTACCGGCTCGGTTCGCTGACCGACGGCCTGAGCACTGGAGAGGTCGCCGTGGCCGGTGCACCGCTCGGTTGGCACGGGCTTTATGCCCACCCACTCTATCTGCCCCTCAAGTTTGTCCAGTCAGTGCTCTTTTACTTAGTCTCCGATCATGGGCAGTTGGTCACGCGCCTAGCCAATACCCTATTTGGGTTACTGAGCGTGGTGACGTTTGCGACGCTCGTCCGGAGCTTTCACGGCACCCGAACTACTAGCTTAGCGGTCGCTTTGTTTGCCACCTCCAGCTGGGTGCTGCACGTCAGTCGACTGGCCAGCTACGATGTGCTCTACCTTTGGGCGGTGCTGCTGTTGCTGCTCGGTTACACGCTCCGCCAGCGCTATCCGCAGTCGGCCCTGGTTTTTTATGGTTCGATGCTGTCGTACAGTGTGCTGCTGTTCATACCAGGACTTGTTTGGTTGGTTCTGCTGATGATCGCCTTGTCGTGGCGCGATATCCAAGATGGTTGGGCTGAATACCACAGCTGGTGGCAACGGCTGGTCTACACCGGTCTAGGCCTGCTCTGGTTGCCCCTTCTACTACCGACACTTATCCGCTCCAGCGCCGACTGGCGGCTGTGGCTGGGATTGCCCGCTATACTGCCCACGGCCGCGCTGTTCGGTAAACAACTGTTGGCGGTGCCGGCACATCTGTTAATTCGTGGACCGGCCTATCCCGAACTATGGCTGGGTCGACTGCCTATTTTCGACATCGTGACACTGGCTTTCATAATTACTGGCAGCTTCTTCTACCTCCGCCACTGGCGGGCCCGGCGGGCCCGCCAGTTCGCCCTGGTGCTACTCATCGGTATGGTGTTGGTTGGTTTGGGTGGTCCGGTTGGCTTGAGTGTTCTGGTACCAGTCGTCTTTTTGATTGCCGCGGCTGGCTTAAACTCACTGCTCAAAAGCTGGCTGCGCGTCTTTCCATATAACCCAATCGCCCGCAGTCTTGGTATCGGCTTGTTAACAATTGCCGTGGCGTTCAGCTGTATGTACAACCTGCGCGCCTACTTTGTGGCCTGGCCGCATAATGCCACCACGCAGGCTGTCTTCCACTACCGCCGTTAGATTGCTACAATAAGACCAGGAGGAAAGACTTATGAACCGTTTTGACCAAGCTAAGATGCTCATGCGCGTCAAGAAAATCCAAAAAGAACTACAAAAACAAATTATTAGTGTCGAGAAAGGTGACGGCGCCGTGCGCGTTGAGTTCACCGGCGAGCAGAAGCTCAAGAAGATTACGATCGATCCGGAATATGTCGATCTGGCTGATATCGGCCAGCTTGAGCACTGGGTTGAAGACGCTGTCAAAGAAGCGATTGGCGAAAGCCAGCGCATTGCCGCCGAAAAAATGCAGCCCATGATGGGTGCACTTGGCAGCCTGGGACTATAGCAGCGCTCAATGCAAATCCTGCCACCGGCGCTCCGTGATCTGATTGATGCCTTTGGGTTATTGCCGGGCGTCGGCCCACGGACCGCCGAACGCTATGCCTATTACCTTGTCCGCCGTGATGCCAGTACCGCCAATCAACTGGCGGCTGGCCTGCAGAATTTGCACGGCGGCATTGGCTACTGCAAAAAGACCTTTGCGCTGATTCCGGCCGACCAGGAATACTCAGACCTCTACACCGACCCGCGGCGGGATAAACAAACAATTGCGGTTGTCGCCGAACCGTTCGACCTCGTCGCCATCGAAAAAACCAATCAGTTCCATGGCACCTATCACGTATTGGGCGGCTTGGTTTCACCGATCGACGGCATCAGCCCCGAACAGCTCCACATCAAAGAACTTATCGCCCGCATTGACGAAGATAACGTCCAGGAGATAATCCTCGCCACCAACGCCAGCGTCGAAGGCGAATCGACCGCCCTCTACATCCAGCGAGAGCTCGGCGACCGCAGTGTCAAAATCAGCCGGTTGGCCCGTGGTCTGTCCGTTGGTGTCGACCTCGAATACGCCGACCAAATCTCACTTGGTCGCGCCCTCGAAGGTCGCCAAACCCTCTAGTCAAAAGTCTAGCTGCAATTCCAACTCATTTGCCCTTTAAACGCCCGCCCCAGGCCCCGAGCAAAGCTCGGGTTTTTTCATTGCAAAATAATTACGGGCGGGACTACAATGGGATTTACGTAACAGCAGGAGACAAACCATGGCAAAGTATTTGATTATATACAACACGTTTGTGCACGCGCAACCACCGATGGCTACTGCCAGTTCCAACGATAGTCAGGCAAGTATGGCCGAGTGGATGGCCTGGCGCGAAGTCGCCAGCAAGTCGGCTGCCGTTGATTTCGGTTTACCGCTGCAAGCCGTCGGGCGGGTGACACCCGACGGCGTCACCAACAGCAATAACCCAGCATCTGGCTACTCCATGTTAGAAGGCGAGTCCAAAACGGCTATTATGGCCTTGTTGCAAACGCACCCGCACCTAAAGACAGCCGGCGCTTCGATCGATGTCTTTGAGATGCTGCCGCTACCCAGTATGTAAAATCCCCGAGTAGCCTTCCCATCGTGGCTAATTTTTAGTAAAAAGCTAGCCTAGAGCGACGAGTGACATATACTGTTAGGTATGCACTACCCCACAGCCAGCCACATCCAAGACATTTTACAAGCCGCCCAGCACATCGTCATCGTCCAAGCCGATAACCCCGACGCCGATTCACTCGGTAGTGCGCTGGCGCTCGAAGAAATTTTAGGCGAGATGGGCAAGCAAACCACCCTGTACTGTGGCGTCGACATGCCCGGCTACCTCCACTATCTGCCCGGCTGGGATCGGGTCGAAAAAGATATGCCCAAACAGTTTGACGCCAGTATTATCGTTGACGCTTCAACCATGACGTTACTCGAAAAATTAGAGCAAACCGGCCAGATCAACTGGCTGGCGGCCAAACCCTGCATTGTGCTCGACCACCACCAGAGCGTCGATAACCCAATTCTATTTGCGACGGTCGAGATCACCGACGGCCAGCGGGCCTCGGCTGGAGAGCTGATCTTCATGATCGCCAGTCAGCTTGCCTGGCCGCTACCAGTGGCGGCCCAAGAGTTTATTATGAGTTCGATTCTCGGCGACACCCAGGGACTGACCAACCAGCTCACCAGCGCCGACACCTACCGCATCATGGGCAGCCTCGTCGACGCCGGGGTTGATCGCTCAAAACTCGAGGAGCTCAGGCGCGAATATTCCAAAATGCCGGTTGCTATCTTCAGATACAAAGCTCTGCTGATTTCTCGGGCCCAGTTCAGCAGCCAGGGAGCGGTGGTGAGCGTCGCTATCCCTCAGAACGAGATCAACCTGTACAGTCCGCTCTATAACCCCGCACCGCTCATCCACGGCGATATGCTGCAGACCATCGGCGTACGTGTCGCTATCGTCTTTAAGCATTACACCGACGGCAAAGTGACGGCTGCCATTCGGTGTAACCCGGGTGCCGGCGTGGGCGCCGATCTGGCCGAACACTTTGGCGGCGGCGGCCACAAGTTTGCCAGCGGCTTTAAAGTCATTGGGGGCAAACCCTTTGAAGATGTCCGTGCCGAATGTCTACGCTACACCGATGATCTACTTAGCAAACTTGAATAGGAACAATCCAGCATGAAACTGTACAACACCCTCACCAAACAAATTGACGAAGTCAGTCCGCTTAATCCGCCCGCCATCACCGTCTACACCTGTGGCCCGACTGTCTACGATTATGCCCACATCGGTCACTGGTTTAACTATGTGCGTATGGACACGTTAATCCGCGTCCTGAAAGCTTCCGGCTTAGAAACCAACTGGGTCATGAACATTACTGATGTCGGGCACTTAGTGTCCGACGCCGACGATGGTGAAGACAAGCTAGAAAAAGGGGCGAAGCGCGAAGGCAAAACCGCTTGGGAAGTCGCCGAGTTCTACACCCAGGATTTCGTGGCTGGCATGCACCAGCTACATATGCTCACGCCCGACCAACTGGTGAAAGCAACTGATCACATCGCCGAACAAATTGAGCTTATCAAAACCCTGCAAACCAAAGGCTACACCTACGTAATCGACGACGGCGTCTACTACGACACTAGCCAGTTCGAAGGCTACGCCGCATTTGCTCGGCTTGACCTCGACGAGCAGCAAGCCAGCGGCCGCGTCATAGTTAACCCCCAAAAACGTAATCCATCCGATTTTGCCGTCTGGAAGTTTTCGCCGGCCGGCGCGGCCCGTGATATGGAATGGGATAGCCCGTGGGGCAAAGGTTTCCCCGGCTGGCACATTGAATGTTCGGCCATGAGCATGAAGTATCTTGGCGAAACCCTCGATATCCATACCGGCGGCATCGACCATATCCCCGTGCACCATACCAACGAAATCGCCCAAAGTGAAGCCGCTACCGGCAAGCGATTTGCTAACCTTTGGTTTCACAGCAACCACGTCATGGTCGACGGCGAGAAGATATCTAAAAGCCTCGGTAACGGCATTCGCTTGCAAGAAATAACCGCGAAAGGCATTTCAGCCGACGCCATTCGATTGCACGTCCACGAGTCGCACTATCGCTCGCAGGCTAAATTCAGCTGGGATAGCCTGGTGGCCGCCCAAAATCGGCTACGCCACTGGCAGACAGTCGGGGCACTGCTCTGGCAAACCCAGTCGCTGGAAAACTCTGAACCGATACGCTCGCTCATTAAGACGGCCCAAAAAGCCATCGCCTTGCAGTTGCAAAACGACCTTAATACACCGCGGGCCCTCAAGCTGATCGACGAGCTATTCTCCGAGCTGGAAGTTCAGCTACTCACTGAACAATCCGCCCCAGTTTTTAACGAATTCTTGGACTATTTGCGTGCTGTGCTCGGTATTGACGTGCACGCGCTGCCACTGAGCGACGAACAGACCCGACTACTTGCCGAGCGTCAAGCCGCCCGTGCAGCGAGCGATTGGGCTCTGTCTGATACTCTCCGAGCCAGTTTGGCCGAGCAGGGCATTGGCATCCGTGACCTGCCGGTTGGACCTATTTGGTATCGATTGTAGCTTCTTTGATGGCTTCGCGAATGTAAGGACCATCGATGGTCTTTTGATTGCGTAAGTACTCTAGCACCACGATGCGCACGCAGCCGGCAAACGGGATAGCAATCAGGGCGCCGAACAGGCCGCCAAAACTGACACCGATAACGACCGCCACGAAGACGAGTAACGGCGACATGTTGGTTGAGTTAGCTTGGATACGGGGCTGAATCGTGTAGTTCTCGATTTGTTGGTAGAGAATATAGTAGGCCAGGATGATGAGGGCCGCACTGGTCGAATGAAACATCGCCACGAAGGTCACGATGATAGCGCCGATCGTGTGACCAACCATCGGAATCAATCCACAGATAAAGATGATGACGATCAAGGCCACCGGGTAGCTGACGTGCAAGATGAACAAAGCCGGTGAGATTAAGACGGCCGCCAAAGCCGCCAGCGTGACTTGACCATTGACGAAGCCTTTGATGACATCATACATATCGTGGGCCAATCGGTCGGCCAGTCGGTGGCGGCGATCCGGAATGAGGTCACGCAGAAACAGCAACCAAGCCGGACCTTCCACCAACATCATAAATGTCAGGACCAAAATGGTGACTAAAGCAAAGACGCTACCACTGATTTTTTGGACTGTCGAAAAAGCGCTGCCGCCGGCGCTCTTGAGTCGGGCCGACAATTGATCTGAAACGCTCGTGATCTCGTTCTGCAGGTGGTAGCGGCGGACAAGCCGACCAGCTTGACTGTCTTGGTTGCCGAAGTCCTGCACCAGATGGGGAGCGGCGCTGATGAGGCTTTGGGTTTGACGGGCCAGCGGCGGTACTAAACTGCCTAAAAAGGCACCGAGTAGCACCACTACTAGCAAGAACGACAATGAGGTGGCCAGCGCGCGGCTGCCGCGTCGTTTGCCAGGCAGTCTTTGACTGACCCAATTCACAGGGGCGTTCAGGGCGAGGGCTAGAAAAAAGGCAAAGAATATCAACAGCAAGGCGTGTGAGGCGCGCTTCACTGCCAGTAGGAGCACGATGGTACCTACGACCATAGCAATAACTTTGGCGAAGGTTTTAACGGATATGGTAATGGCGACTTCGGAGGGGTCGGAAGGACGGGTAATGCGGAACATACCCCTATTATCTATGGAGTGCGCCGTTTCTGCAATGCCAATGTGTAGCTGGCTACCAATTGCGTGCCGACGACGGTCGTATCAAACTGCTGGCTATAGTGTTCACCCCAGGCGGCCGCGGCTTGCCGCAGCGGTGCTTTGGTCATATAGCTTTCTAACTTAGTGGCCAGGGCGTGGACATCTTTAGGATTAAACAATAGCTCGGGCTGGTCAGACATCACCGAGCGGTAGCCGCTGTTGTCGCCGGCCAACACGGCTGCCTGACCGCTGGCCATGGCCTCTATCAGCACGATGCCAAAGCTTTCACCGCCCGAACTGGGGAACACCGCGATATCGGCTGATGCATAGTAGCTTGGCTTAGCGGCTTCGCTGACAAAACCGACGAATTCAACTCGGTCAGCTATCCCCGACGTGCGCGCATAGTCTTTCAGACTGGCTAGGAGCGGGCCCTTACCGCAGATCATGACGTTAAAGGCCGGTAGCGTTGGCCGCGTCGCCACTAACTCCGCAATCGCTGCTAACAGCACCTGGCAACCCTTGCGCGGCACCAGCCGGCCCAAAAACAAGATCTGCAGCCCAGCCCGGCCCGGCTGGAGCGGCGCGGCTGTATGAAAGCGAGCATAATCAACTACATTGGGTAGCACCGTACTCGACAGGCCATAGGTGGCTTGGGCGTAAGCTTGGGCGGCGCTCGAGACGCTGAACATTGTGTCAAACCGCCGACTGGAGCGCCGGGTCCAGACAGCTAAGACCCGCGTCGCCAGCTGGACGAACCTGGAATACGCCACGATGTGAAATGTTCCAAAAACGGCCGTGCGCGGCCCGGCGGCGAGTATTAAGCGGTGGGCCAGCCAGGGACTGTAGGGGGTTTGGATATGTAATACATCGTATTGCTCACGGTCCAACAAGGCTTTGAGGCGGCGGCGGCTAGCCGGCAAGGGGATGGACAGGCGATTGCCGTTAAACGTAACCTTGAGGTTACGGCTCAGGCTATGAACGTGCGGAATGTCCTGACGGGCAGTTTGACCGACCAAATAGTGCACTTCGTGGCCCTGGGCGCTGAGCCAAGCGCCGATACCAAGCACATACTGTTGTACACCATCGGGCTTATCGAGCGAATCGTCGAGCACTAAGCCAATTTTGAGATTAGTCGGCTGATACGTCATGATCGCGGCTCAAGGCGTCGGCATACAGCTCTTCATAGCGATCGACGATATTCGCATAACTAAATTGTTTGACGTACTTGGTCGCCCATTTTTGCCAGAGCGTACATAGAGCAGGTTCGTACAGCAGCGTTTCGAGGCGGCGGGCAAATTCCACGCTGTCGTGTGGATTAATAATCGATACAGCCCCGACGCCTTGCATGACATCGGTGTAACCCGAATTGTTACCGGCCACAACGACAGTGCCGGTCGCCATTGCTTCTAACAACACGATGCCAAAACTCTCACCAAAGATGGCGGGCGAGCAAAATACAGAGGCGTCGTGCAGTAGTTGCATCTTGAGTTCATCAGAAATATAGCCCAAAAATGTAACATTCGGCAATCTAAGGTCTTCGGCCAGCAGCATCAGCTTTTCGCGATCCGGTCCATCGCCGGCAATAACTAATTTAAGATTAGGATTCTCCCGAGTCAGCACTTGGTACGCGTGGAGCAAGTACTTGACGCCCTTGCGGCGCTCCAGGCGCCCAATGAACAGAATCATTTTGGCTTGATCGTCGGGCAAGGCGGCCTTCTTATGAAACTTGTAGTGGTCGAGGTCTATACCATTGGGAATAATGGTGATTGGTTCATCGGTGAGGCCGCCGACGTATTCGGCCGCCGAGCTCGAAACAGCCGTATATTCGTGAATGTATTTGAGGCACGATTTCATATAGGGCGTAACCACACGAATAACCGTTCGACTCATCAGCGTCTCGGGGATCTTCGCGTGGAAGGTGGCCACATTAATACTGGTGGACCGTTGCAGAATCTGCCGGCTTAACATCGGTATCCACGGTTCGTGAAAGTGCAAAATATCAAACTGTTCGTCCGTCAGAACCTTATCGATGGTGTCAGTATCAGCGATCGCCGAAACTTGCGCACTGGTGTGGGTTGGTGAATGAAAATCAGTCGAGGTACCAACAAAGATGGTATTGGGTAAATCCGGCACTTCACGAAAGTCGCGGGGCAGCGGTGTGATGATCTTGGCTTCGTAACCGCGCGCCAGTAATTCAGCCAGCAACGCCTTGACGTGTTCCTGGACACCTCCGTCTTTGAGGATGTTGTACGGACAGACGATTCCAATTTTCATTCCCATAAGTATATCATTTCACCGCCCGAGCTAAGATTGTGCGTAGTTTACGGGGGATAAACGGCGCGGCGTCTTTGGCAGTAGCAACGATAGTCGGCATATGAGCCGTCAATGTCACCGGGATGACGTGCACGATCGGATAGATAATGGCGAGGTGCTGCTCAACAATTGTATTATCGAAATACTGGTCACTCGATACGGCGACATGATAGACCGGCACCGTTGCTTGTTTGTCGCATAAATCCAGGTGGAACATGCTATGGGCCGTGTAAAAATACGTCCGTAGATCATTGCACTTCCAAAGCACGATCTCAAAGTCGATCCGGCGCTGACGCTCTAGCTCATCGGCATCTTTCATTTTGGCGTGACGGTCGGCCACGAGGTTATAGGCGGCGCGAATCGTTGGCCCCTTGAGAGCTACTTGAGCGACAAGACACGGCAGTCGATGCTGCAAGATAGACGTGCCAAACTTCATCCAAAAGAAAGTACGCTTGGGAATTTTAAAATCATCTTTATGCGCAAATCCGACAATACTGACGATAAATTCGACGTTTTTAGCGAGGGCGGGGTAGCGCTGCAGCATGCGGGTAGCCACAATGAAGCCATACGACATGCCGATAATCGTAAACCGGCGGCGCTTGTAGCGCATCTTCACGAATGACGCTAGATAATCAGCCATGGTATCAATATCGGGCTTACGGCCAATACTGTACAGGCTGTCCATGCCACCAAAGCCAGGCAGATCGGGCAGGGTAACAGCCCCAAACTTATTAAATTCCTCGGCCAGACCAAACATGCGTTCAAGGTTCGCGTGACTGCCGTACAGCAACAGGATTTCACGTTTTCGATTTTTGGGCGCCGGCAAGCGCAACACACGACCTTCTAAGCCGTTAATGTTTAAGGGCGCGACGTACTCGGCCAGACTAGTTACAATTGCTTTACTCATACCAAAGTTACTTGAAACTGTACCAAATTTTGACAGCTTTAGCCAGTTATCGGCGCTGGTATGCTGTACAATGAGAGCTGTAATTATGAAAAAATATCTACTAGTCATCAGCTTGGTTGCAAGTATTCTGATCGGCGCCTACCTCTTCGGCCACCCTAGTCGTGTCAGCGCCCCCAAACCAAGTTTGCCGTCTCCCGTTAAGGTGTCACCGCAACCAGCGCCCACTATACCAGTCAGCTTTAACGCCGCCCTCTACTCAACAAGCGACCCAGCCAGTCTGTGGGTGATCACCAACAAGCAGCACGCATTAAGCCCCACCAACTACGCTCCGAGCAATCTGGTAGTGCCAACTATCCCGTTACGTGCCAATATCACCAGCTCCGAAAAGTACGTCCGGAGTGATATGGCCACAGCCTTGCAAACTATGATTGCAGACGCCAAAGTTGTAGGAATTAACCTAAACCTGCAAAGTGGCTATCGTTCCTACAGCTACCAGGGGAGCCTCTACAATCGATACGTTACTCAGCAGGGCCAAGCCGTCGCCGACTCCCAGAGTGCCCGTCCGGGCTATAGCGAACACCAGACTGGCCTGGCAGTTGACCTCGGCGGCACTAGTAACCCGCGCTGCGACATCGAGCAGTGCTACGCAGCAACCTTGGAAGGCCAGTGGCTCGCTAGCAATAGCTACCGCTTCGGCTTCATTGTTCGCTACCCGATCGACAAGCAAACAGTAACCGGCTACACCTACGAACCCTGGCACGTTCGCTACGTCGGCACCGAGCTGAGTCAAGAAATGCACACCAAGGGCGTCAGCACCCTCGAGGAGTTTTTTAACGTCTCGGGTGGTGAGAGCTACTAGCCCTACTAGCTAATTTTCGCTATAATGCCTCGAGTTCGTTACAGTCCGTGACGATCTTCTAATCAATGGGGCGTGGCCAAGTGGTAAGGCACCAGTTTTTGGTACTGGCATTTCGGGGGTTCGAATCCCTCCGCCCCAGCCATATAAAAATACCTAGCTTGCCTAGGTATTTTTATTTGGCTAGCGGCTGTGGGCTACTAGAACCCCATGCCAACGGCATTGGGGTGCGGTGGAGCGATAATTCTGCGATCAGCAGAAGTATATGCCGAAACAGAGAAAACCTGCTTATAGAATTATAGTTTTCCCGGCTTGAAGCTATATGACGCGCGCAGGAGCTTGCTTCGAGCACGCCGCAGTGGAAAAGCGAAGCGCATCCCTCCGCCCCAGCCACTACGTACACTGAAAATGTCTCGAATGGGTCATCTTTTAATATGGAAAATTTCAAATATGCGCAGTTGGCAGATTTCGCGAGCCCGCCTCAACAGGCACGATACATCGCAGCAGGTTTCTGGCCCTGCCGACTGCCGCCCGGCAGTTCTCGCCCACCCATTTACAGATTACGGTAAATATCGTAAAATAGTATTTATGCCAATAATCGTTCCTGAAGGGGATAGCTACCTCTACCACCGGCTGCAAGAAAGTGGCGCTGCTGTTCTAACCGAAGAAGCAGCCAGCCACCAAGATATTCGCCCGGCTCGGATTGGTATTTTAAATCTTATGCCGGCTGCTGCCATGGAAACAACCGAAGTTCAGTGGCTTCGCTATATGAGCCGAACAGTTTTGCAAATCGAACCGGTACTCGTTAAATTCGATGATGATTATAGAGAAACTGACGGCGCCAGCCGCAGTGCGGTGCTTGGCCGTTATACCGCTTTTTCGGAGGTGGCCGAACAAGGACTCGACGGGTTCATTGTGACCGGTGACAACTTGGAACTTCGAGGAGCAGCCAGCAACACTACGCCAGAGCTTCTGCCACTGGACGACATCAAATATGCCGCCCAATTAGCGGCAGTCATCGATTGGGCAAGGGGTAATGTGCGCTCCACTATTTACTCCTGTTTGGCGGGCCATTTCGTTCTCAATCATCTATTCGGGCTTGAACGCCAGCTTGGAGAAAGCAAAATATTTGGCGTATTTGAACACACCGTCGATAGATCCAGTAACAATCCTATACTTGCCGGGCTAGACGACTCCCTAAAATCACCTCACTCACGCTGGGGCGACATACCAGTTAAGGCAATGGGCGGTGCCGCACTCGAATTACTGGCCGTCAGCGATCGGGCAGGCTGGCTACTGGCTAGCAGTCCGAACGGTACCGGCGGCGCTTACCTGTACATCCAGGGCCACCCCGAATACAACCGGCCAGATCTCGACAAAGAATATCAACGCGATAAAGCGACCGGTCAGACTGCTCCCGTCGGCTACTACGCTCCTGATTCCGAAACGCCAGCATTGTCCTGGGCCAACGACGCTCGAGCCCTGCATTCAAATTGGATTGATGAGCTCTACCGTCACGCCCTACAAAAACAGGTGACTTAGCTCACAAAACGCTGGCTAGGGTAATACTACCAGGCTACCGCTATTCCCATTATGGTCAACGGCCTTGAAGGTCCAATGCCCGGCTGACGATAAGACGCGGCTGGTACTCCTGAATTCCGAATCCACTTTCATCGAGCCGATGGTCGTGGTCGTACCGGCGATCGGGCTAAAACTGGTAATTACTTCATCACCGTACGGTGCTTGGTACATAATCTTAAGCGTGTCCCCAACGTACATGCTGATGTTTGTGGTCAAATAATTACCAGCCGAATTGACGTACAGCGTGATTGTCTGCGGCGGTCTTGACGTGGAGGGTGTCGGGGTCGATGCCGGTGTCGGTGTCGAGCTTGGGCTGGTCGGTAGCGGAGTTGACTGCGTCGTAGTGCCGCTCCTGGGAGTACTTGCTATCTGCGGCGACTGAACAGGGGTTGGTACAGGCGCTTTAGCGACGTAAGGCGCTGGTGGCGTCATGACCTCAAAATCAACATACGGTAAGGCATTGGTATACTGGACGTGTAACGCGATCCGGTAACTGCCGGCAGTCGCAAACAGCTGCGACCAATCGCTTAACGACAGCGTTGACGATCCGGCGGCCGGTAGCTGCAACGTTCCCGGCAGAGCGGAGCAATTTGTCGCCGAAATCGTGTCATGAATACGTACCCATTTATTATTTACCGATCGATAGACCGCGAATGGTCCGGATGGACAGCTGGTAATGATCGATATCGGGCTATTAAAACCGTTTTTGATTGTGAGGCTGACCGGTTCTCCGACTAAGTACTGCGTATACCGCGTGCTGAGCTGGATACCGCCCGTGGGCAGCGAGTAGGTCCGAATACGATCGAGGGCCACGAACGAAGCGAACACGATGCCCACGAACAATACGACGAACACCGCCAGCCAGCGCAGTCGGCTGTGCCAAGGATCTTCGACATGGATAAGTTCACTGACTCTCATATGGTTCTCACTCGCCATAGCCGCGCCACCACCGCCAAGAATATCAGAGCATTCAGTCCAACCCATAACCAGCGCCAAAAGCCGTGCGCCATATCAGTCCCAATGTATAAAGCGTGCACGAACACCAAAAATATCGTTACATAGGATAAGTAGTGCACCAGCTTCCACAACGCCGGCTTTTTCTCTACCCAGACGAGCGAAGTGATGACAATTGCGGCCGTCATATACATAGCGATGATACCCATCGCAACATATATAGAACCGACGTTCAAACCCAGCCAGTGAGTTGAGCGGTAGCCGGACAGCCAAGGCACCAGTAGTTGCCAGACATTAAAGGTAATAAAATGATCGAATAATAGGCTGGAAATATGAATAAACACCGCTCCTGAAAAGACGATGCCCAGAGCGCGGTGCGACGCCCAAGCTGTTAACGGATCGAGTAGGCGGAAAGTCCGCCCCGTAATCTGACCGATTCCCGACAAGAGCAGGATCATCAGAGTCGCGGCCGCCACGATACCCGATGCTCTGGTCACGTACCAGGGCCATGACACTTTGAGCTGCCCTTGCAAACGACTGCTGAGCTTTTCGCCAGGTACGACCTGGACCGTTACATTGCCGGAGTTCTCAGCTGCGAATACGTGACCGGGTGTCAACAAAACACTACCGACACCAACGGCCACAACGAGGGCTAACACCAGCGAGACTACTCTAGCTGACATGCGCTACCTGCCTTGATGCACGCGTCTGGACGTGCGTACCGTATGTATAATCACGTCGGGCCGTCTGTATAACCGCTCCGAGCGCACCCCGAGACTTCAGATACGGTATCGCTTGCTGGTTGCCAATGATAGTCGCCGCTGAGGCCAATACATCGGCCAAAATAGCCGAAGGCGCGATAACGGTCGCCAGCTTAATATCGGTTTGCGCCGCTTGGCCGGTTCGGGGATCGATCAGGTGATGCCCCCGCAGTTTGGCCTGCCCAGGCCGAAGGAACGTGCCGGAGGTTGCGATATGCAATCGCTCACCGTTCCCAGCCACATATGCTGGTGATTCGGCTTGTGGCGTGCGGGCCGAAACAATACCTGTTTCCCACGGTTGGCCCTGTTCGTCAAAGCCACAGGTGACCATATCACCACTGAGCGACACCCAATACCCCACCAGGTCAGCTCGATCAAGTTCATCGGCAATGGCATCGGCCAGGTAGCCCTTGCCGCAACCGCCCAGGTCAAGGGCGGTACCATAGGGGATGGTGGCCTGTCGGTTGGTTTCGAGCTGCAAATGATCAGCCGAAACGACGGCCCGATCACGAAAATCATCTGACTTGTCAGCACGATAGCCGGCGACCGCCGAATCGAGATAGCCCGCCCGCTGGACCGCTGGCAAGATGAACGGGTTATGCAGGCCGTCGGTAGCCTGGCTCATCGCTTGGGATGCGGTCAACAATGTAGCAAATGCTTCCGAAATATCCTGGCGCACTCCGGCGCCACGATTGAACTGCGACAGCTCACTGTCCGGTAAAAATCGACTAAATTGCCGTTCAAATCCAAAGACTTGTTCCCAAATACGCCGAAATACCGGTTCGACAATGCGTCGAGCATCGACGGCCAGCACAACTGTCACGTCGCCTCCAAGCGCCTGCTTGGTATCGTGCCGGAGAACTATTTGCACGTCGTTACCCCACTTTGACTGGTCGTACATACCGGAGCAGGGGTTGGCTTTGGGGTCGGTGCTGGAGTGGGAGTGGGGGTCGGTGCCGGGGTCGACGTTGAGGTCGACGTTGGGGTCGACGTTGATGTTGCCGTTCCGGAAGCTGGCGCCTTCGCGACTGGAGTGGTCAGATGATTAAAGGGCAGTATGGCCACGCTGGTTGACGGGTTGACGGCCGGGGCCGGCGGCGTCGCCGCGGCCACGGCGGACTGGACGGCTGGTGAAGACTGACCACTAGTACTGCTCGCCGGTAAGGAGTTGATGAGCGCATCAATGTCGGATTGGCGCTGATTGACCGTACCATTGTCGCCGAGGGAAAGTGAATGTTTGGTCGTCGTCAATCTGGGTACTGTCCGGATAAAATCACCCGTCGTAATCGCCAGCAGCGCCGCAGCGGTAGCGAGCGCGGACAGGCCATACATACTGAATGGCCAATCCCGCACCAAACCGGTCTGGCGGTTCTTGCCCTGGCTGAAGGCCTCGGTATTAATACGCGATCGGCTGATGCCTTTGCTCAGCAGTAGCTGTAGCATGCCATTCATAAACGGCGGCGGACCACAGATATAAAAAGTCGTGGCTGTATCGGCATATGTCACGCCAACAATCGATTCCAGTACTTCGCTCGTAATCCGGCCCTCGGTCGACTGATAGCCCTCTAAGCTGTTTCGTGGCCCTTTGGAGACGACGAATGTTGGGGTGAAGTTAAGGTTCTTTCCTCTGTGCCATTTCAGTTCATTTAGAAACGGAATGTCATCCTGGGATTGGGCAGCGTAGACCAGTCGCATATCAGTCGCAGCATGGGTAATCGTGGCAAATCGGATCATACTCATGAACGGCGTAATGCCGATTCCGCCGGCCAAAAAGACAACTTTGGCTTCCTCGTGACCATTCATGACGAAGCCACCGTAGGGGCCCTGCACATGTACCTGTTCGCCGACGGGCAAATTGGCCACAGCTTTCGTAAAGTGACCTTTGACGCGCATCGCGAATTGGAGCAATTCCGCATCAGTCGGCGAGGTAACAAATGAAAAACAGCGAATCGGCATCGCCCGGTGCCCCTTGTAGCCATTAATGGCTGCGTACTGGCCCGGCCGGAACACCATACGTTCACCCTGAACGTATTGCAATGTCAGAAGTTGTGTAGAAGGGGTAATCGCTTGACTTGCTATTACCTTATAGTTACCCATGTGCCACCTTATACTAAAAGTCTAGTCAGTATAACATGAGCATTAGTCCAAGAATAGTACTGATCGGACGTCCGTTCCAGCAATTGTACCCCTGTTAAGTGTGGTCATTTCGATAGGCAATGGCATGTGATATACTATACAAAGTAAAGTAAAACGACAAAGGATAAAACTTGAAAGCAATTGCAATCAACTCATACGGTGGAGCCGATACCCTACAGGCTATCGAAACACCCACACCAACTCCGACCGAACATAACCTGATCGTCAAGCTGGCCGCCACGTCGATTAACCCGATCGATTGGAAGATTCGAGAAGGTTATTTACAGAGCGTGATACGTTGGGATTTTCCGATTGTACTCGGGTTTGATCTTGCCGGCACCGTGGTAGAGATTGGCAAGGGAGTTACCGCCTGGAAGGTGGGTGATAGGGTTGCCGGCCGACGGGCTGCGACACCCCAGGGAACGTACGCCGAGTACGTTGAGGTTGCCGAAAGCGATATCGCTCGCATCCCCGAAGAGATGAGCTTTAAAGAAGCCGCCGCCACGCCGCTCGCCGGCTTAACTGCATGGCAAGCACTGCATGACTTTGCCGACATACAGCAGGGTCAGCGGATATTAATTCATGCCGGTACTGGTGGTGTTGGCTCGTTTGCCATCCAATTTGCGAAATTGGCTGGGGCTTACGTTATTACCACCGCCCGCAAGCCTAATGCCGACTACCTAACCAAGCTAGGAGCCGACGAAGTCATCGATTACGAACATGACGATTTTTCGACCCAAGTCACTGACATTGATCTGGTGATTGACGCGGTCGGCGGCGAAACACAACGTAAAAGTCTAAAGGTTTTTGGCGAGCACGGCCCCCGCACAATGCTCGTGCTTGGATCAATCGACCCCGATACCCAAAGTTACGCAGCTACCCATAACATTCAGTTGCAACCCGTCATGATGAGCCCCAACGGTGAACAGCTCGCCGCGTTATTTGAGCTGATTCGGACCGGAAAGGTGACGGTCACGATCGCCGAAACGTTACCTTTCTCAGAAAAGGGCTTACGCCAAGCACACCAGCTGAGCCAAACCGGCCATACACCTGGCAAAATTGTGATTACATTTTAAGCTGAAACCCGGCATAAGCCTTTAGGCTTAGCCAAAGACTTACACATAGGACATTCTCTCGAGAGGTCTTTTTGTTATAGTGAGTGCATGAAGTATCTTTACCATATTGCTAAAGCAACGGATTGGGCACAGGCACAAGCAGCCGGATTGTACCAAGTAAGCTCGCTGACTCGTAGTTTTGACAAAGACGGCTTTATTCACTTAGCGTATGCCTATCAGGTGAATACTGTTGCTGATTTAATCTATCGTGAAACACTGGACCTGCGATTGCTAACTATCGATCCAGCAAAGCTAGAAGCTAAAGTTAAGGATGAACGAGCTACTTACCCCGATGATACGTTCCCTCATTTGTATGGACCGCTGAATATTGACGCCGTTGTGCAGGTTGATTCATATAGCCTGTTGCAAACAGGCAAATTTCCCATTGTTCAGACTTAATATATTCATCCCGAAACACATCCACTTTTCCCAACTATTATTGAATTAAAGTTGCGCAGTACATCCACAAGCTCCAGCCATAACATACCTCTTGGTGTGTCTATGCAATTGTTTGAGCCAGAGTTGCTACAAGCCTGGCCAATAGGGTTAAGCCGATAGCGGCGAGCGCATATCTTTTATCCGAACCTGGGCTGGAGCGGGCCCTAAGACATTTACCGGGACTGTGCCGAGGAGATATTTGTTGATAACACCGTGCGCGTTACGATTCATTTTGTGCCGTAACGCCTTCATGGCGTGCCAAGGCTGGCTGATACCCGCTTCGCTTAGAGCACTGGTCATAAGACCGAACTTGCCAAATGTTAACAGGATATTAACGATCAGCGTTTCTTCGTCGTCCAGCACCACGTCTTTCATGCCGCAGACTCGCACCGTATCATCGGCTAGAATATTCAGATCGTGGCGCAGGTTGCGTTGGCCCGGCTGATGTCGGATATGGGGGTAGACGATGCCACTGTACGCGGTATCCTCGAGCGGCACGAGGGCAGACGCCAGGCTACTGGGCTCGAGCATGGCAATAAAGCCCCGTTGCATGTTCGTCAGCAATTCGGGCGGCACCTGCGAACCAACCATGACGGTGCCGGGAAACCAGTGGCGATCATCGATCGCTGGCTGCGCAGCAATAGCCGCCTGGCGCTCGGCTGGGGTGACGACTCGTTGCGGCGGTAGCGTGACTGCCTGTCTGTCGAACTTGGGCCGTTTGGTAGGTTGCGGCATAATAATTCGGCTGGCGGCATCCCCGGCTTGGGCAGCCCGTAGGGCATAATTGCCAAGATACACATGCGCCCGTAGGCCTTCATTGGCATCCTGCCGGCTCACGCCTCGTTCAAGTAGATAGTCAACAACATCCTTTTTAGTAAAATTATCTTTGACTAATGCTACCTGGATGTACGCACTCGCAATTCGGTAACGCGGAATGATGTCCGGTGCTGTCGCTGCAGCTTCAGTCGGCCGTTGGCTAAGCAGCATTGGCTCTAGGTTGAGAACCTGGTTTTCTGCTGCTGCATCAAATAGTGACGCTCTAGCCTCTGTAGGTTGGAGCTGAGGCCTCGATTCTTCGGAGGGTAAAGGTCCGGTGGCGTTTTCCATGAAATTAGTATGTAGTATTTGACGCACAGATGCAAGTATTTTTTACGACAGTCCGTAGTAGCCTGCCAAAACCACGCCTCCAAGACACATCCAAGATTTGATTATGTGTAGAAACTGCTAAAGTCTAGCTGCTATACTATTTGGATGAGTATGGAGACGTGACTTTATGACCCCAACCGAGCAGATTGATCGTTTCATAGCGGGTCTCACCGACTGGCGCGGGCCAACGCTAGCCCGGCTGCGCCAACTGTTTCACGAGGCTGACTCGGAGGTAGTAGAAGACTGGAAGTATATGGGATCGCCCTGTTGGTATTATGATGGGGGACTGCTCGCAGTTGGGAACGCTTTTAAGACCAAGGTCAGCGTAAGCTTTTTGTACGGTGCTAGTCTGCCAGACCCGGACAATACTTTCAACGCCGAACTTAAGGGCAACCAACGGCGAGCCGTCGAATTCCAGGCCGGCGATACAATCCACGAGGCATCGTTAAAGGCTCTGATTCGGGCTGCCATAGCGCTAAATCAAGCCAAGCAAGCCGCCAAAAAGAAGAAATAGCTGTTGCACCAGCCCTGTGTGCAGCCCTCTAAAAAATCTCTAGCTTAGCTTGCGCGCCTTCTGGCCTGCGCACTATCGTCAGTAGCCACAGCCGCTATTGAATTAAAATGCCTAAACCTTTCTTTTTTTGCGAATAGTTGTATAATACTGACTCATGAGTAAATGTACATCCAACAGTGAACGCAAACTTGCCACCTCAACGCGCGAGCAAGCCTGGCTCGGCAGCATCGCCGGTGAAATACTGCGCCACGCCGCCAGCAAGCAGGCGCAAGTTGATGATTTAGCCGAGCATATACACCGTCTCGAGCTACCCGACCGCAGCACTAAAAGTGCGGTGTACGCCTTTGAAGTCTACCAGGATCTGACTACAGAAATAGCCATTCAGGAGAATAAGCTGAGCTGGCGAGCCAGCTCAGCTGAAAACTTAGTCGCCGCCAGCCTCGAGCTTCAGCTGACAAATCCACAAGACAAATCAATCGTAGCTCAGGGCATACTGACGGCAATAGATCTTAGACGGGCAACGCTCCAACTAGCCCAGCCAGATGGCAAACCTTTGGAGGTAGTCTATGCCGCCAGTCTGCCAGTACCCGAAGACGCCGACCAAACTTACTTTGGGCACGTGCTGTCGGTAGATTTTGCAGTTTTATCCGTGCAACCGGATAAAAGCTGGGTGCTGCGCTAGCCATAATCGGCCAGCATCGTAGCAACCGCTAGCAATATGACTTATACTAGGTGCTGAGGTATCTAAGTAAATATGAAAAAACCATTACAACAATTCTCTATTGCCGTGTCACGTTTAGCGAGCTCGACCAATGCGTTCATGCTGTCGATTGCCGGCGTGCTGGCCTGGCTCCTTACGGGACCCTATTATCACTTTTCTAACACTTGGCTCATAACCATCACGGTTATTACCGATGTTATTATCTTTATCATGGTGTTTTCTATCCAGAACACCCAGTATCGTGAAAGTAAAGCCATCCAGCTCAAGCTCAACGAATTGATATCGGCCGACAAAAAAGCTCGTGATACTTTTATTGGTCTCGAATCCTTAACGGATGGGGAGCTGTCTGCCATCGACACCGAGTTTAAACAGTTGCTCGCGACGCTTGAAGTCCACCCAGCCATGCATAAACTGCACGCCACCATCAAACTCGAAAAAGAACAGCGGCCGGGCTTTTACAAACAAGCCGAGCACTTGGTAGACGCGCTCTTTAAGCCGTTGAACGGCTAATTGCCTACGTTTTCAAAGTGTAGCTGACAATACGTATCAGACAGTGAGCAGCGCCCGTTCACTTGGGAGAGCGCCCGTTGTTGCGGGGAAGACTTCTTAGAAACCTTCTTTCCTGGTTGGAAAGGTTTATGATAGAGTCATGGCTAGTGAGTATCTAACCCAAACAATCGCCGCATACGATGCAAGCTCAGCCGAGTACGAACTGGCCACGGCCGACGTGTCACCGGGCGAAGAGCTGGCGAACCTACTCGCCATGTTACCGGGCGGGGATCTGCCCGTGTTAGACGCTGGTTGTGCCTTCGGTCGTGATACCGCAAAGTTTGCTGAGCACAGCCAAAAGGTCGTCGGCATAGATTTGTCAGAAAAGTTGCTCAGTCGGGCCAACCAGCTTCACCCTGAGTTAACTTTTGAAAACATGGATATCCGCACACTAAAATTTGGCGACGAAAGTATAGCCGGTATCTGGTGTCACGCAACGCTGCTCCATCTGAACGACGCAGATATAGCGACCGCCTTAGCCGAGTTCCAGCGGGTCTTGATACCTGGTGGCGGTATGTTCATATCACTCAAACAAGGTTCGGGCGAAGAGCAGTTCGTGGCCGAATTGGGCGGTGATAATGTTTGGTATTTTAATTACCAAACGATTGAATCTACGGCCGCTCTAGTTGCAGCGAGCGGACTATCCATCACTTCAATCTACGTCGTGAACGAGATCGAGCGCTGGGGCCACAGTAAACGCCGTCTTAACTGGATCTACTGCTTTGCAAAAAAAGTATAATTCAGGGCGAATCTAGCGCGGCTGGGTGGTAGTAACCCGGCTAGGGTGGGCCAGGCCAGAGCCAGCAGCCGCACCAACTGCTCTGTGATACCAATCAGCTTACCATCAGATTAAAAGTGCTATACTCCTAGAATATGCGCCGCTATACTGTTCTGACCAACGAGAAACTGACGCCAACGACACAGTTGCTCACGCTGCAAGCCAAGACCCCCTCAGACAGTTTTCAGCACGAGGCCGGCCAGTACGCTGCACTCAGCTTTAGGCGAAAATACCGCCCAACGCCGGCCCGCTGCTTTTCGATTGTGACTGCACCCGAGGAAACCGGTACGCTGCAGTTTAGTATGCACATCGGCGGCCGTTTCACGCGGGCCATCGTTGGGCTTAAGCCAGGCGACGGCGTATCGGTACGCGGGCCTTTCGGTGGCTTCGTGATTGAACCTACCCACCAACCGCAAATTGTACTGCTGGCTGGCGGAATCGGTATTACCCCCTTTATGAGCATGATCAGGCACGCCGCGTATACCCGGTCAGAGACACGCATTACCCTGGTCTATAGTTGCCCGAACCAACTCGATATGCCCTTTGCTGTTGAACTACTCAAACTCGAGCAAGCTAATCCCAACTTTCAAGTGATCTTCACGGTCAGCAGTGGCCCGATTAACCGCTTAAACCAGGCAAGGGTGTTCACGGGCCGAATCAGTCCGGAACTATTGCAGTCTGTAACTGAGGGGGCTTTTACGGAACACACCTTTTTTATTTGTGGCCCGGCCGGGTTTATGAAAGGGATGAGGGCACTGCTGGCACATCGTGGCGTCGACAAACAACAAATCGTCACGGAAGCCTTTAGCCAGGGGCCTAACCGCCAAACTGGCGAACTACGCGATTGGCCGTTTAACATGTACGCCTTGGCGGCAGTTGGGGTGGTTCTAGGCAGCTTTATCATCATGCTCAGCGACTTGTTCAAAACCCTACCACCGATTCTAAAAGCCAATTCAGCGCAAGCTGCCGCCGCCGCTCAGGTAAATAGCACCCGTCAAGCTAACCTCGATAGCCTGGTTAATGGTTTACCGCCCAATACGTCTGCCGCGCCAGCGACGGCGCCGGCCACGCCTATCACACCAGTTACCACGCCGACACCTCGGACCTGCGGTTCCGCACCATGTTAAAAAGCTCCAGCCAAACGGCTATAGCGCTCGGCAGCCAAACAACATTTGTGCTCGTCAGCGATGCAACCAGCCCTACCACAACTGAAATCTTTCAAAAACTCTGGCAACTGACGTTCAATTTCGAACGTCAGTTTAGCCGTTTTCTACCGGCCAGCGAACTATCCAAATTCAACAATGCAGCCGGCATTCGGACGCCCGTAACAGCGGAGTTTCATGATTTACTGGTGGCGGCGCGCACGTTAAGCCTGCAAACCGGTAATCTATATAACCCGTTTATACTACCGGCCCTCCAAGCAGCCGGCTACCGCCATTCGCACGTGCCTGGTTACGAACATGACCCGCTCGATGATCACAGCGCAAAGACGGTGGTAGCAGCAGACAATTTGACGATTGGCGACGACTGGGCAGAGATACCCTATGGCACGGCTTTAGATATGGGCGGCATTGGTAAGGGCTACTTGGCCGACAAGCTGGCTCAGACGCTACCCGCTACGCTCGGCGGCTATTGGCTATCGCTCGGCGGCGACATCGTGGCGGCCGGCTATAACGAACTGTCCCAGCCGTGGCACGTCGCTATCCAGGACGCGGCTAACCTCGAACACGATAGTCCGTACTCACTTGCTGCCGGTGGATCAAGCTTTGGACTGGCCAGCTCAAGTGTGCTGAACCATCGCGGCCAACATAACGGCGTTGACTGGCATCATATCATTGACCCCCGTACCAATCTCCCAGCCGTCAGCAACGTCCGTTTGGCGACGGTGTATGGTACCACTGCCATGACAGCCGATGTGTTGGCAAAAGTTTCGATCGTGCTCGGCCTGAAGACCGCCTGGAACTCAATTCAGCCGTTAGGGGCCTTAGCGCTCCTACTACAGTATGAGATGCATGGTAAGATACTAACGAAAGTGTATGGCAATGGCATTCAAACAACTAATTAAAGCGGCGGTGTATGGCCTCTGCGCGGTCGCCATCTTCGCGAGCCTAGCCACAGTCGCCAGCGTCGGTTCAGCCGCGGCTGAGTCGGGCAGTTCAAAGGCGGCGACAGCCCAACCACTCGCCGGCACCAGTGTCGCCCAGCGCTTAACGGAGCGGGCCAAGACTTCGTGGCCGTGGTACGTCGCCCGCGGTTCGGGTCTGGTTGCCGCCGCCGCGCTCGTTATACTGCTCTTATCGGGCATTGGCCAGGTGACTGGCTACAGCTTTAGATTCCTTGACCCCATCACGGCTTGGGCGACGCACCGGGCGCTCGGTATCGCCTTCGGGCTGGCGGTCGTTGCCCATTTAGTAAGCTTACTGTTTGATCATTTTGTGCCGTTTACGATTTGGCAGCTTTTAGTGCCCTGGCTATCACCTTATAAACCCTTGGTCATCGGGAACGTACAGCTCGGTTCGTTTTACGTGGCGCTCGGAGTCCTGGCTTTTTACCTCGTCACAATCGTCATCATCACGTCGCTGCTGTGGGTCGAGAAAAAGCCTTATCTTTGGAAACTCATCCACCTGCTGTCCTACATCATCATGCTGTTCGTCTTTGTCCACGCGCTTTACTTGGGCACCGACTTAGCCGACGGTCCATTCCGCCTGCTCTGGATGCTCGTAGCGATCGGCATTGCCGGGGCTGGCGTCTATCGACTATGGAGAGCCAAAACGATATGAATAGCGAACTCCATTACTGGCGACACCGTTGGCGCCGCCGGGCGATATGGGCGATGGGCTACCTAGTCCTGTTTGGACTAATGGTCGGGCTGCTTTACTGGGTTGGTGATCAATTCCGAACCCACACGCTACCCGTTGGCACGATTAACGTCAGCGTTTCTCAGTCCCAATATATTGTCGGCGAACCGGTCGTTTTTACCGTCCAGAACAATCTCAATACTTCCATCTACGCCACCAATGAGTGCCCGACTGAACCGCTGGATGTCTATAAGTTTGTGAACCACAAGTGGCAGCGCGTGACTGATACTACCGATGCCCAGCGTTGCCAGAACGAGCAGCGCCAAATAGAGACACCCGCCAACAGTAGCGTGACTGGCAGTTTTGCATCATGGCCAAAACTGTTTGATTCTCCGGGCACCTATCGACTGGTCGCCGTCATCGACAACTATAACGGTTTGCCATACATCGACTTCAACGTCGTTGCTGGCACTCCGCCAGTCACGCAGCAAACCCTGCCGCCAGTAACTTCACCGAACAGTGAGCGCGACGACTAAGTGACTGCGGTTGCTTAGTGTGGACGATTCGGGCGGTTAGATAGTTGTAAGCTGTTAGCTCAGGACCCACATAATATCAGCGACGAAGACCAGGATGCCAAGATTGTCAGTTACGCTGATCTGAAAACTCGCCGTTCGCCGTTCGCCGTTGACTTAAACTTCGTGGCTCGACGTCAGGCTGGTGACTTACTTTGCCCACGTCCAGTCGCGGACTTCGGGCATGTCGACACCATGAACCGCAATGTAGTTCGAGTGCTCGATTAGCTTTTTCTCCATCAGTTCTTTCAGGTTGGCGCCGGCTTCGCTCGTTCCAGGCGTGCGGTCAATCACGTCCATGACTAAATGGAACCGATCCATTTCGTTTAAGACGGTCATGTCGAAAGCCGTCGTAATTGTGCCCTCTTCTTTATAGCCTCTGACGTGCAAATTTCGGTTGGTGCGGCGGTAGGTCAGTCGGTGGATCAACCACGGGTAGCCATGAAAGGCAAAGACAATGTGTTTGTCCGTCGTGAACATCTCATTAAAGTCCATATCGCTCAAACCGTGCGGGTGCTCGGTGTCGGGTTCGAGCTTCATGAGATCGACGACGTTGATGACGCGTATTTTTAAATCAGGCAAATGTTCGCGCAGGATCGACACGGCGGCCAGGGTTTCGATGGTCGGGACGTCGCCGGCACATGCCATCACGACGTCGGGCTCACCACCTTGATCGTTACTGGCCCAGTTCCACACCCCAATACCGGTGCTGCAGTGCTCGACGGCATCTTCCATGTTGAGCCACTGGGGGGCGTCGTGCTTCCCGCAAATAGTCAGGTTAATGTAGTTACGGCTGCGCAAACAGTGGGCGGTAACCGACAGCAGACAGTTCGCGTCCGGCGGCAAGTACACCCGGATCATCGCCGATTTTTTATTGAGTAAGTGGTCAATAAACCCCGGATCCTGGTGGGTAAAACCGTTATGATCTTGGCGCCAAACGTGAGAAGTCAGCAGGTAGTTCAGCGAGGCAATATCTTTACGCCACGGTAGCTCTGACGACATTTTGAGCCATTTAGCGTGCTGGTTGACCATCGAGTCAACGATGCGGATAAAGGCCTCGTAGCTGTTAAGAATACCGTGTCGGCCGGTCAACAAATAACCTTCCAGCCAACCTTCTGACTGGTGTTCGCTCAGCATCGAGTCAAGCACGGCGCCACTTGGTGCCAAGAATTGATCGTGCTCTTTAGTGCGGGCTAACCATTGGCGGTCAGTAGCTTCGAATACGGCGTCGAGCCGGTTTGAAAGCGTTTCATCCGGACCAAAAATTCTGAAGTTATGATGCATTTTATTTAGATTAATGACGTCACGCAGGTACGGGCCAATTGCGTGTACATTTCCGACGCCACCGACGCCGTGGACGGGCAAATCAATTGCGTAATCTCGGAAGTCCGGCAGGTTGAGTTCACGTAACAGGTTACCACCGTTCGCGTGGTCATTCGCACCCATGCGCAGACCGCCGTGGGGCGCTAGCTCGGCCAGTTCGGGCATCAAGCGGCCCTCAGCATCAAACAGCTCTTCCGGTTTATAGCTTTTCATCCAATCTTCGAGTAGGGTAACGTTCGACTGGTGATCGGCGTCAATCGTGATCGGCACCTGGTGCGACCGGAAGTTACCCTCGATAACCTGACCATCGAGTACTTTCGGTCCGGTCCAGCCTTTGGGTGATTGCAGGATGATCATCGGCCAGCGCGGACGGGTCATGTCGTTATTTTCGCGGGCATTGGCCTGGATACTTTTAATTTTTTCCATCACCGTGTCGAGCGTTGCCGCCATCAGCTGGTGCATCGTCTCCGGATCATCACCCTCCACAAAATAAGGTGTCCAACCATAGCCGCGGAATAATTGTTCGAGCTCTTCGCGCTCAATCCGAGCCAACACTGTCGGGTTGGATATTTTGTAACCATTGAGGTGGAGGATCGGCAGCACCACACCGTCGGTGGCGGGATTGAGGAATTTATTGGAGTGCCAAGCGGTGGCGAGCGGCCCCGTTTCGGCTTCACCATCACCAACTACACAGGCTGCAATCAACCCCGGGTTATCAAAGACCGCGCCGAAGGCGTGACTCAAGGAATAACCCAATTCTCCACCTTCGTGAATCGACCCAGGCACCTGCGGCGAAACGTGGCTAGACAACCCGCCAGGGAATGAAAAGCTACGGAAGAGTTCTTTGAGCCCGGCTTCGTCCTGCGTAACTTCCGGATAAAACTCGCTGAACGTGCCTTCCAAATAGACGTTACCGACGATGGCCGGCCCGCCGTGGCCTGGGCCGGAAATATAGATCATGCTCGAGCCAGTATTTTTGATAACTCGGTTCAAGTGCACATAAATAAAGTTCTGGCCCGGAGTCGTCCCCCAATGCCCGAGCAGTAATTGCTTCACATCAGCGTATTGCAGTGGCCGCCGCAGCAATGGGTTATCGCGCAGGTAAATCTGACCGACCGATAAATAATTAGCCGCCCGCCAGTAGGCATTAATTTTGCTTAGCATTTCTATTGACAGGGGTGCCTGTGTCAAACCCATTATGAACCTCTTTTATTTAGTGAACTATTAGTAATGACTCCAACTATCTGCTGAGCAATAACGCTTTCCTCGTCCGTGTGAATCACCCGGACGCGTACCCGGCTATCATGCACCGAAATCTCTGCTTCATTGCTGTTATTCCTGGCCTCATCAAGTTCAAGGCCCAGAAACTCCAAACCGGCACAGATGCGGGCGCGTATCAGCGGCGCCTTTTCGCCAATACCACCCGAAAACACCAGCGTCTCGACGCCGCCCAACACTGCTGCCATCGAGCCGATCGCTTTTTTAGCTTGATAGCAGAATAGATCCACGGCTTCAGCGGCGCGTTCGTCGCTACTTTCGTTTTGCAAAAGCGTTTTCATGTCGGCAGAAGTCTCGGAAACACCCAACAAACCGGACTGGTGATTGACCATATTGTTGAACTGAATGGTACTGACGCCAGCTTTGTGGTGTAAGTACCAGGCGATGCCCGGGTCGAGGTCACCGGAGCGCGTGCTCATCGGTATACCGGAAGCGGGCGTCAACCCCATCGTAACGTCCAGTGGTTGGCCATTCTGAATCGCCGTGAGGCTGGCGCCACTGCCTAAATGGGCAAAGATAACTCGGCCATTGGCGGCTTCGGCATCCAATTCGCGTAGCTTCGATAATAAATACGTATAGGATAAGCCATGAAAACCATAACGGCGTAGGCCCTCCCGCTCATATTTGCGGGGAATCGGCAAAATCTGGGCAACCCTGGGCAGATTATGCGAAAACGCTGTATCAAAACAAGCCACTTGCGGTAAGTTCGGAAACAGGCTAGTTAGCTTTTTGATCAGTTGAATTGAAGCTGGCAAGTGGTCGGGGTCATAGCTACTAAACGCCTGCAAGTCCCCGAGCAGGTGATCGGTGATGACCTGTGGCTGGTAATATTGCGGGCCGCCATGGACGATACGGTGTCCAATTGCCAGCAAATTAGCAGTGTTAATCTGTTGATCGATCCAGCCCATGATCATGACAATTGCCGCCGTGTGCGTCCTGATATCAACCGGTAGGGAAGTGCCGTCGTGGTTAGAACCAGTTTGGGTGTCGAATAGCGCGCCCGCCTGACCGATATTCTCAATCGTGCTCTGGCAAACAACCTCCAGTTGCGCGCCGACCTCGTAGACCACCGCTTTAATGCTCGAAGAGCCGGCGTTAACCGCCAATACATATTCAGGTGCATGTTTATATCGGCGGAATAGCCCAAGCATAAGCGAAGTATAGCTTATTTTGGGGTGCAAATGAATAAGTAATGGGGCACTTTGTCGCTTTAAGTAGGCACGCTATCATTGATTTCGATCACACAGTCGACCTCACGATGAGTGTATAGCCGCCCCCGACACAGCCAGTCACGCAGTCGCCCCGAGCAGCCTCAGCCGACTCATCGCCTGCCTGATTGTTACGAGATATGTGTGATCGAGATCACAGTATTGTCAACTCCTTGACTGGAGGCTATACTAATAGCTATAAAAAGCATAAGCGTGAAATTAACAAATTAATTCAATACAGCTAGGACACCATCATGGCCGTTTCGCACCCTCTTGTCAAAGCCCTTAAAAGTAGCATGATTCAGGACGTACCGAGCTACGGAAATAAGTTTTTCTATTCGCTCGGATTTTTGTCGATGATCTCGTTTGTCGTACTGCTTATCACTGGCCTTATTATGACGTTCTACGGACCGACCTGGTGGCTGACGAGCGGCCTTGGTGGCTACGTGCGTAGCGTGCACTTGTGGGCTACGCAAGCATTCGTATTGTTTATTATTCTGCACTTACTGGTCGTGTTCTTTACCTCTGGATTTAAAAAACCGCGCCGACTGACTTGGCTACTCGGGGTACTGATGCTGTTTGTCGTCCTAGCCGAGACCGAATTTGGCTACGCGCTGCGTGGTGATTTTTCATCGCAATGGCGGTCACTCCAAGGCGCTGACTTCTATAACGGCAGTGGCCTCGGGGGGTTACTGAACCCACTCAACTACAAACAGATCTATGGTATCCACATCGTCGTGGTCCCGCTCGTACTGCTCGGCTTATTGGGTTTGCACTATCTACTCGTCCGGGTACTTGGCATAGCCCGGCCCTACCGCAGCGACGTAACCGTCAAGACGGTCCCCGCCAACCACACTAAACTGTTCATACGCGGCGGCGGGCTGATAGCCTTAATCCTGGCTCTCGCAGTGGTGCTGCCTTCACCCTACATTAAGCCGACAACTATCCAATCGATCGCCCAACAAGACTCATTTCTGATGGGCAAGACCCTGATGGCGGAATACGGTAGCACCTCAGAAACCGCAGTGTATCTAGACAATATCGATCCCTATACGTACAATACCCGCGCGGTCTACATTACAGCTCCGTACGCGCAGTACCACGCCACTCAGGTAAAGTCGAAAGACGATTTACGGCTTTTTGACCAACAGACACCCGCCGTTCAAGCTGAGCAGCTAAAATCAGCCAACGCGTACTTTGACCAAGAGACACCAGGCGCCAGCAAGCCACCGATTAGTCCAATCATGTCAGTCGTCCAGTCCCTGACCCTTATGGCCGCTGCCGGCCTGTATGAGCCGTCGCTGACCGCCGCCAACAGTGGTGGTGGACACGCTGACGAATCAACTTACACGACCCGTTTCTTGTTTGATACGGGTGTCCTTGAGCAAAAGGCCACGGCGCTCAACATCACGACCGACCAGTACGGCATGGTCCGCGAAGAAACCGGGCGCACGCCGGGAGCCTGGTGGCTCGTTCCAATCGGTGTGCTCAACCACACGGTGCTTTCCGGTGACGACAACGGTGACCGCGATGCCGGCATCATCTTTGGCTCATTGCTACTCACCATGCTCGCTTTTCCATTCATCCCCTATGTAAATCAGATCCCTGACAAGCTCAAGGCCTACAAACTAATCTGGCGCGAGAAGAAGTAACTCCTAGAGCGTCGTGACCGCCCAACGCCACCAGCAGCAGCCGCCGCGCGGGGCGCAGCAGTTCACCAATGTACCGCAGCCGGCAATTAGGGCATACTGCTAGCATGCTTGGTTTACTCACTCCACTCGCCGTTCTTGGCTTGCTCGCAATCGATCCAATCGGGATCGCCGTTATGCCCATACTGCTCTCCCAGAAGAACCCGTATGGCCGAAGCTTTGTGTTCTTAAGCGGTAGTTTTGTTGCGCTGGTAGTGGCGGGGCTACTCTTTGCGGTTGGGTTTGGCGCAAAGGTACTGCACTTCGAAACTGCCCACATCTGGCTTGTCCCTAGTAGCGAGGTTCTGGCCGGCATAATACTACTCATACTAGCCGCTCGGCTCCTCTGGCTGATGAAACTGGGGCGGCTAACCACAGAACCCTCCGATAGCCTCATGCGCCGACTACAGTTGAACCGTTGGCACTTATGTATACTCGGCTCCGTCCTTGTTACCGTTCAATCAATGATAGACGTCGTGTTTGTGATTGCAATGATTCATATTGGGCAGCTCCATCTACCCACGCCGACATTACTGACGGCCGTAACCACTTATGCTATTGCCGCCTTGCTGTTGCAACTGGCGGTTGTCGGAGCCTACTGGCTGACTCCGCCCAAACAAAAGCTGCTCACGTTGGCTAGGGTGCACCGCTTACTGACTCTCTACGCCAATCAGGCCGTTATTGGAATCAGCCTGTTCCTGGGAAGTGCGCTACTCATAAACGGCTGGCTCAGCCTGGCTGGCTTAGCTCACCTCTAAGGCCTCTCCGAGCCGCCGTAAACGCCTAGGTGGGTGGTGAGCTCATTGTCTGCTGTATGAGCTTCAGCAGCAGCCTGCGAGCGAAATATTATGCAGTGTCGTGAACTACAGCGTACCTACTTTAATGATGGTGCTGCGCTGGGCAATTACACCCGAGTGGACTGGTTAGCCTCGCTCAAATTGCTCAAGGCAGAGGCGATTACTTCTTTTTTGAGGCCCTGAGAAGTTTCTTCTCTAATATCTTGATGTCGGATTTTTGGGTGGCGATTGTTTTCTTGAGGGTCTGAATAGATTGGAGGAGCGAGATGCGTTGATTATCCAGCCGTTTGTGAGTGCTATAGTCATGGACAATCTTGATAAATCCAATAACTTTCTTCCTTTCGTCGTACAGAGCCGTCGTGACAGTGTGGGCCCAAAACTCGGTACCGTCTTTACGGGTGCGCCAGCCCTCTTCGGTTGCTGATCCGTGCCGGACGGCGTCACGCAGGATGTCGAGGGGTTTACCTTCTGTTTGGTCGTGCTCTGAGTACAGCTTGAAGAACGGCTGGCCAATGACTTCTTCGGAGGTGTAGCCTTTGAGGATTTCGCCACCACTATTCCAACTGGTAATCCGGCACTTCACGTCCAGTAAAAATATAGCGCTGTCCGACACTTGAGCAATCGCTTGCTTGTACCCCATTTCAGACGTGAGGCTAGACACCTCATCGTTCATAGTTTCGTCCATATATGTATAGTATACCATCCACCCCTGTTATTGTCCAAAATACTACCCGCACGGGTAAGCGGGCGCAGCTTAGACAGCGGTGGCCAAAATACGCTGAGCTTGCGGTTCCACCGCAAAAATATCAATCTGACGGCTCAGCGCGAGGCTGACAATCGCTAGGATCATTGCTTCATAGCCGAGATTTGCGTTGATGGCGCAAGCCTTCGGGAAGGAACCATAGCCAGCGATCAAACTTGGTACTAGATTTGCTTCCAGAAAGTAGGGTACGTCAAACTGATCCATACGGATATCGATCCGACCGTAATCACGGGCGCCCAGCGCCAGAAAAACATCCATAGCTAAGCGACATACTTTTGCTTTCGTAGCTGCATCGTCAATCGCCGTGACCACCTCAGTATTTGCGGCTTTGATACTTTGGCTTAACACGCAAGAACCATTTTCGTTCGGTGCGGCCACCAATTCTATTGGCATGGCACAGTACTCAGTGCTGAAATCATCTTTTAAAATAGCGACGCTAAATTCACGACCCGGCAAGTATTTTTCTAGAAGCGAGTCGGAATGATGCCGGGACGAAATTGATGCTAGCTTGCGACAGAGTTCGTCGTAGTCATGCACCAGTGACTGCTCATCAATCCCAAGTCCACCGCCGCGATCAACCGGCTTAACGAACAGCGGGTACGTCAGGTTTGCATCGGTTAGCGCCGGGAGGTGCCCTTGGGCGACAACCTCATAGGGTGAGGTGCTAAGGCCAGCCTCGATGACTCGTTGCTTGGCCGCTTGCTTGTTTAGCTCTAATTCGTGAGCCAACCGGCTTGAGCCAGTATAGGCGATATCGTGTTCGTCAAAATACTGCGACAGCCAGATCTTAGTAGGATCATTCCAGCCGAGTAGCCGGTCTCCTGGTATGAATTTCATGCCCAAGAAAACGAGATCGGGCTGGCGCAACACCAGCGCTTCGAGATCGGCTAAACTATTCACTATCGTGACGCTCACATATTTATAGTGCTTGGTCAACGTCGCCTGAATCGCAGTACGCGACCGCTCGCTCATAGAGCTTAGACTAGTATCGGTAGAGCTGACAATTTCGATATGTATGTTTAATTTCACGGCACACAACTATCTACTGGTTTGTACCCAGTGCTTATTTTTGATTGATTAACTACACGAACTCAGTATCTTCTAACCGTGATTATAGTAGGCCGCGAGAACGAAATACGATGACGGAGAGGTTATAGAAACCAATTGCTATCCTCTATTATAGCACGTCAACGCGCTCGACGCAGCTCCAGCAACAGATTGCTTGTCGGCCGTAGGTGCGACGTCGTTGTCGCTTAGTCAACTTTCAGACGTTTATGGCCGCTTGATTGAATATCCGCTTGACCACCCGACGTCGTGGTGGTTGCCATGTCATAGCGGGGCCGCGGCAGGTGGCTTAGCCGCAGTATTATTATGCCGAGGCCGAACCACAACGCGACGAACCAGACCAAAACGCCTAAGAACGGTACACTCCCTACTACCAGCAACCCGGCTGCACCGAGTAACATGAGCTGGATGGCGTTCTGGCTATGCCGCAGCAGCAGTCGTGCCGTCAGGTAGGCGGCGAACGGCCAGGCCATAATGACAATAACCAGCCAAACAAGACTGGCTAGGATTGCCAGCGGGATGCCGATGACGGTAATGTACAGTGCGGTGAGCGCGATCGGAGCAATGATGCTGGCCAGGAAGCCGACCAGGACAGTTCTACCAAGGTGTTGCAGTGCATAGTCGGTTGATGAGTGGAACAGGCGCGGCACCAGCAACACTAAGATGAGCGCCAGTAACAACAGCGCAAAGAACAGATAGATGGCCGAAGCCCACGCGAAGGCACCCAATGAGCCGGCTTGAGTATGGTTCGCTGTTGACGGGGAAGTATGAGTAATTTTGCCCCCCACGACAGCCGATGGAGCCTGCACAATATTGTCGGTGCTGGCGTAGGTAAGACTGCCGGCGACGCGGGCATTATTGCCAAGCGTGAGCTGGCCGACATTGGTTTGGACGTTTCGTTCGACCTGACCGTTAATAATAACCGTGGCCGAGGAACTGGCCACATCACGCCCAATCCCGCCATTGAATGTGGCGTCCTGGCTGGCAACGGTGGCGTCTCCGGCCACGCGGCCATTTGACTGCAACGTAAAACTTTGCGCAGCCGCCGTAAGATTGCCGCCGATTGCCCCACCAATTGATGCATTTTGGGCCGCGACGCGAACATCACCGCGTACCGTGCCGGCAATGGTGACCGTCTGCCCAGCGCAGACGACATCGCCGTTGACCGTGCCGTTGATCGTGACATTTAAACCGGCACAAAATACGTCGCCGTTGACCGTGCCGGCGATGTCGATTGTCCGGCCAGAGGCAAACAAGCTACTGTTTAGCGTCTGGTTAGCTGGAAGGGTTAGGTTAGTTCCGGATTGAAAACTTTGAGCCTGGGCAATAGCCGCCCAGCCGAAGAGCGGCAACGCGACTAGCAGCCCTACTAGAAATAATTTTGCTCGTTTCATGACGCTCCTTCCGTTTACCATTAGTCGCATAGTAGCCGCTCTAGCACAGACAAGCAGTAAGCAAACTTACAGCTGCGGGCCTGAGTCTAACTTGAGGCGGGCAGGTAGTCGACGCATCTAAATACATCACTACAACCCGGCGTTGACTCGATTGACTATAAGTAGCCCCGCCGTTGGGCAGCCACAAACCCGGCCGCGCCCAAGATAAGTGAGAACCAATAATTAATCAGCCGAAAGACCAGCACCGCCGCCAGTGCTTGATTGGCGGGCACTTGGTAGGCAATAAAGCCCGCCACCAGCCCCGCCTCGACGCCACCAATACCACCAGGCGTCGGCGCAATCGCACCAAGGGCCACTCCGAAAGTAAACACCAGTAGCACGGGTACGAGACCCAGCTGACCGCCAACGGCCAATAGGCTCAGCCACAGACATACCAGATTGGTGAGCGTCAACGACATTGATGAGCCAAGCGCCGCGAGCAGGCGACCCGGACGCTGCCGATAATCCAATAAGTTTTGGAGAATATTAATCACACCGCTAATGAGTTTACGACGGAGCGAAGTAGCCACCAGCGCGCCCAGTAGCAGACAGACCAGCAAACCGCCGGCTACCGCCAACGTGCCAGCCGAAATATGCAGAGCCGGTACCTGGCGCCGCGCATCAGCCACGAACAGTAACAGCCCGCCTATCAGCAAGCCATGGCCCACAAAGCCGAGTACGTTATTAAGGCCGACAACACTGAGAGCTTGGACCGAGCTGTGGCGTTGGCGCCGCAAATATACGAAGTTCGCGCCCATGCCGCCGAGCCCGGCCGGCAGCAGGCGATTGGTAAACATGCTGGCGACCTGTACGAGTAGCGTTGACCGGTAGCGCAACGGCTTGATAGCTAAGCAGTAGTATGTCAGCGCAGCCAACAGATAGCTGAGCAGATTGCAACCGAGTGCGAGCACGACGTAACGCGGCTGAGCCTCCCGCACCAGCCCCAGGCTGTGGTGAAACAGACTGAGCTGGGGCAGCACAACATAAAGGGCAATGACACAGATTGCCAGATAGATAAACTGCTTGTAGCCGCGAGTCCGCCGGCCAGAAGCGGGCCGCGCAGTCGTCGGGCGCGGGTTAGAGGTAGGCCGCTGCGGCATCACGCGTAATCTCCTGCATTAGACGGGCCCGGCCATCCCAGTCATAGTTACCGTGGCCGTTGGTGAATATAACCAACACAAAACCAGTATCACCCCGCTTAATAATGGCCGCATCGTGCAAGTTGTCAGCATCAAAACCGGCTTTGTGAAAGACCTGTACGCCGACTGGCACGGCCGGGACCAGGTAACTCCGATAATTGGCCCGCGCCAACCAGTTAAGCATCAATTGCTGATTAACAACGCTCAACAGTGAGCCATTTTGTAATTTTTGCAAAAGGATTGCCGCATCAGCTGCCGGGAAACTATCGGTTTCAACGTCGTAGCGAGTCAACCCAATACTCGTGGCGTAGGCAGAGAGTGTCCGGTGCGTCAATTGGGCGTTCAGCAGTTGCCAGGCATCATCATCGCTGCTAACAAGCATAGTGTTCAACCAATACCGGGCGGTTTTACCGCTCAAGTGTTGATCCAAGCTAGCTTTGTGCTCATCAACAAGGTGCAGATACGCCGCTGCCGTTACGAGTTTACCGATACTGGCTGCTCTGTATGATTGACTATCCCCGAACTGTTGCAGGCCAAGCGTCTGGCTACTGACGGCGACGCTAAGATCGATAGATGGGTTGGCAGCTTGCAACGCAGCGACTTGCGTTTTAAAAATGGTCGACTTCTTGGCGGCGGCGGCGGTCACTGCCGTCTGGGCCTGTTGGGCCGCCACAGCTTGAGCCGAAACATGTTTTGTCCAGCCGAGGTGCGCCCCAAAACCCACCAAAACCAGCCCAATCAGCCCGATTCGCAAACCCGTCCAGGGGATCGCCCGTGATGGGGTGGCGACTGGTTGGCGCCCCCTACCCGTTATAGGTCGACGACCGGCGCCATTTGACCGTTGTGGTGCGGCCTGAGACGGCAGCGACTGCGCATAATTATAATAGGGTGAATAGCGTGACATTAAGCTTATTTATCTTTTTATAACATTTTTGTTTTTTTGGGTACTCACTAAGTATATAATGCCTGCCAGTGCGATACAATGGCCGGTTCTGGGACCAGCCAAATCGGCTACGGTCGATTAGTCGACTGTACTGGATTCCAGCAAGGTGTATAATGACCGCTTTGAGCTAGCGACAGAGGATAAGCGTAAGCGTAGAGTCACATATCTTACAGCTAGCTGCAAGGTATTCACTTACAATTAGTTCCCGTATACTTGTCACAGATATGCAGAGCACCAGCCATAAACCACCGAAAGGCCAAGAATGAGACGACCTACTCACGCGATAGGTTATTATATTTTATTGAGTATTATCTACTTGTTGTTGGCTGCCGCCCTACCGGTAAATACCCAAATCAGCCAAATCCATCACCTCTCCGGCGCCCAATATCATGTATTACAATTTTTAGTGATTCTTCCGTTAATGCTACTGGCTTTTAGCGCTTTCTACGGCTATGCCAAGCTGCAGAATTACGCGGACTCCATCAAGCAAACCCCTGAAGGCAAAGACTTTAACCTGCTGGCCAGGGGCTGTAAATGGTTAGCGTGGGGAATATTGATTCCATCGCTCATTACCATCATCCTGAGTTCGATTGCAGACGTGAACCCCGGTTTTGCTGCTGCCTCACTGATTATTTCTAACTATGTAAACTTGATCGTGGCGCTGGTGGCCTTCGGCCTCATTAATAGCGGTGCCCACGGCTTACTGACACGGACTAATAAGCGGCTGTCAGCGCTGAATTTGAAGCTACTAATCATGGTTTTTGCGTTGCTTGGCGTCATGTACTGCTTCTTGACGTTCCGGCAATTAGCGGGTAGTAGCATCGGTTCAACCAATAATCCCTACTCGTTACCGCTTTGGCTACTGCTACTCTCAGTCATTATTCCCTATCTTTACACGTGGATCGTTGGCTTACTGGCAGCCTATGAGATCATGCTGTTTAGTAAGCTCAGCCGGGGCGTGCTGTATCGCCATGCGCTGCAACAAGTCGCTTCCGGTTTGGGTATCGTGATTGCCAGCTCAGTCGCCCTGCAGTACCTATCAGTCGCCGTACCGCGCGGCGAGCACCTCTCGCTTAATTCCTCGTTAGCTGCGACGTACGCGATTCGACTGGGAGCTGCTGCCGGGTACATCCTGATCGCCCGCGGCGCGTTACGCATGAGAAAGATCGAGGAAGTTTAGGTATGATTGCGCCAGACCCTAACGACAGCACACTGCTCTATGACCGCGTCGTCCGTATCACCCACGTCTATCTTGGCCCGGCCGCCGAGCGCTTTATCTTCCGCCAAGTCCAAAACCACCTCCATAAAGAGCCCCGAGATCTGTCAGCCAAAGACCTCGGCATGCTTATCGATTGGATTCGCGTCGCCGTGTCGCTCCTGACAGAAGACAGTGAGCTGGTCGAAGAATATACGAATCAACTGCAGAGCCTGGTCACAGAACCACGGTGCGACTCATAATGCGGAGCCGTTAACCGTCATGAAGCGAACCCTTGATGTCTCATCAATACGCCTCAAAGAGGAGCGCGCCCAAGCCGAGGCTCTGTTTAGCAGCTTGGGCGATGGCGCCATTGCGACTGACGAATTCGGCAAGATTACGCGCATCAATTCAATTGCGGCAAAACTGCTCGGCTATGAAGCGAACGAGTTGATCGGCGAATGGTTTCCAAATAAGATTATCGCTATCAGTAAAAAAGGGGAGCCGATCAGTCTGATTGATCGGCCGATTACTCGAGCATTTCTGACCGGGAAACCCGTGAACGAAAAGACATTTTACCAAACCAAAGACGGCCATCGCTTGCCGGTATCAATCAGCGTTTCGCCGATTCTATTGGCCGATAAGCCCCTCGGCGCTATCGAAGTTTTTCGCGATATTACGCTCGAGGAAGAGGTCGACCGCATGAAGAGCGAATTCATTTCACTGGCCAGCCACCAATTGCGAACACCGCTGTCGGCGATCAAAACCTACACCCATATGCTAGCCGACGGCTATATGGGCGATGTCACCCCCGCCCAGAAGAAGTCGCTGCGCACCATCATCGGCGCCACCAACCGCATGAACGAGCTCATTAGCACGCTGCTCAACATTACGCGCATCGAAAGCGGCACGATTGCCATTGTCCCCAAAAACATCCATCTCGAAAAATCCGCCGAAGAAGTCATCAAAGAACTTAACCTGGCTGCCTCCGAAAAATCAATCAGTCTGACCCTCAAAAAAATTGGCAAAGTCAGCACCAATGTCAAAACCGATAACCCCATCATTAAAGAGGTGATTTCCAATCTAATATCCAACGCCATCAAGTACACCTCTGAATCAGGCGCCATTGTGGTCGAAGTCCGCGGACGTAGCCGCGACGTCCAGGTCAGTGTGGCCGACAATGGCTGGGGAATCCCTAGCCATGCGCACGATCAAGTTTTCAGTAAGTTCTTTCGAGCTACTAACATCCTTAAACGCGAAACAACCGGCACCGGCCTTGGCCTCTACCTCGTCCGTGGCTTGCTGGAACGGCTCGGTGGTACCATCTGGTTTGAAAGCGTTGAAGGCAAGGGAACAACCTTCTACTTTACGCTACCCAAGGATCCATCGAAACACAAAACCAAAAAGAGTACGGTAGATAGCGCCTAATATGTTAGATATTTTATACCGCTCACGTACCACTATGGTATAAATAGAGATAGTAATAGCAAGGAGCGCCTGTGGCCAATATACTTATAGTCGAAGACGACAAAGACTTAAACAACGCTTACACGATCATCCTGAACAAAGAAGGCTACCAAGTGGAGTCGGCTTTCGACGGCCAAGAAGCGCTCGACAAGCTGTCGAAGTTTAAGCCCCAGCTCATTTTGCTCGACTTGCTGATGCCTATCATGGGCGGTTTAGAGTTCCTGAAGCAGTTCAACCTCAAGGCACACCCCGGTGTCAAAGTCCTGATCTTTACTAACATGGAGAACTCGCCCGAGGTCAACGAGGCCTACGACCTAGGTGCCCACCGTTGCATTATTAAATCATGGACAGCCCCGCACAATCTCGCCCGGGTTATTACCGAAGCCCTCGAATCAAAGTCCGCTTCGACTGCTAAAGCTAAAGCTTAATCTGAACGTCTGAGATATATTGATCATTGAGTAAGGCGGTCAACTTGGCGAGATCGAGCTGGTAGAGCGTGTGTTTGCTGTAGCTGATAACATCTTGATGCTTGAGCTTGTTGAGCTCCGTAGCGGCCGTTTCGCGCGTCAGTCCAGTCAAGTTTGCAAAATCCTGATGGGTAAGGTCGAGCGTAATTTCAACTCGCTGCGGGCCAGCTGGGCGGCCATGACTGAGCGCCAAATAGTGCAAGCTATAGATCAGCTTGTCGCTAGCCCGAGAATGCTGCAAGGCATTGAGGCGCATCGATTTGCCAAGCTCATCGACAACGTAGCGTTGAAGCTCGCTGTAGAGTAATTCGGCGTCACCCTTAATGAACGCAACGTAGTCCTCACGATTGACGACATAGAGCGTAACTTCGGGGGTGAACGCTTCGTAATAATAAATAGCGCTCGGTACTTTACCGTACACCCAGCTACCCGGGAACGTCGCAAATACCGAATAAAAGGCGACTGGCTTTTCGTCACCGTTTACGCTGAGGTTATAAGCCTTGACCGTACCGGACTTCACGACGTAGGCGCTGCGCGGGGCCTCTCCCTGGAAAATGATAATCTCACCCTTCCGAAATGTGCGTTTTGGATATTTTGAGAGAAACTCCTCGAATTGGCGGTCGGTGGTGTCTGTCATGTGTGTTTCAGTTTACACTGTAACGCTAACGGATGGTAGAGTTTTGTATTTGATTCGTATCATTTGGGGGTCGCCACGCTGGAACATCGCGGTACATGAGCGGCGAGCAACTAGCGTACAGTTGTCGTCGCCGGCGCTACTTTGGGGAGCTGATCGACCCCGAGGATAACAATAAAATCGGCAATGTACTTACTGGCATACGGATTGGCCGCCGTGAATACCACTGTTTTCCCATAAATTTGCTGCAAGGCTACTTTCGTGCCCGGCTTGCTGCCGCCAGTCGTATCAATAATCGTCGTCGTTGGTTGGTTAGCGAGCGCATCGGCCACACCCGTGACGTTTAGATTCTTGCTCTCAAGGATCGGCCGGGCTTTCGATGCCAGGCCGATCTTATCGGTAGCGTTGAGCACCACTATCTTAGCCGCCTCTTGGACGATTGGGTTGTTGGAAGTCAGCTGCTTCATGAATTGTTGAATGTCGCTGAAATCATCGACCCCGGCTGCCGGCGTCAACGCCGAGTCGCCACGAGGTGTCCGGTAATTAGCCAGTAAGTTTTTGCCGTTAGCGCTATTGAGACTGACCGAGCTGATACTGCTACCACCGATGGCTTTGGTTAAATCGTACAGCCGGCGAACCTCGCTCAAGCTCAAGTTGGTCTTAACATTATTGCCGATGGCATCTGACAGACTGCTCAGGCGGGCCGGGTTAGCAATAACTCCCGCTGAAACCGCCTTGCTCTTGAGGGCAACGAGCATTTGGCGCTGGTGCTCTGTCCGGTCGAAATCAGCTTGATTGAAGCCATATGACCGATAGTTGTCGCCCCGGGCGCGGGCCAGGTTCAGAGCCTGGGCGCCGTTTAGGTGGTGTGTGCCGTTGGTCAACTTAACGAGTGGCCCTCGGGTCGCGTAGTCAATACTCGGGTCGTACAGCCCGCGCGGGTCGGAACTTTTGATGGTAAGGTCAATTCCGCCGACGGCGTCAACCGAATCACGAAAGGCATTGTAGTTCACCAGCGCGTAGTAGTTGATCGATATACCAAAGTCGTTTTCGATGACCTGCTGGAGCTGACCCATCCCGCCCGTCGGGTAGCCGTTGTCGCTGAAGCGATTGTCTTGACCGACAACGTAGGCATCGTTGATCTTTTGGTGGCCATTATCACCGAGGTTAACCCAAAGATCCCGGGGCACGCTCAGCAGAATAGCTTTGTTGTGCTTCGTGTCGATACTGATGATCATAATCGAATCGGTTAATTCGCCCCCGGCGTGGCCAGCATCGTCGGCCGAATTTCCAGCCAGTAGGATGTTAACCCGGCCGCTGTCTTCACCCTTCAGCCGGGTGGTTTGCAGGACGCTAAATATATTGCCACCGAACAACTTATGGGCGTTGTAGAGGAATTTAATACCCAGCCAGCCGCCCACCAGTGTCAGCAAAATAAGCAGGATGATAATGATCCGTTTGAGTTTCCAGCGCTTCCACAACGATGTATTAGTAGCCTTGGCGGCTGTGGGGCGCGCCTGGCGGGAAGGCGCAGCCGACTTACTCCCATAGGAACGTAGCGTTACGCCCACCCCGGGATATTCCGCAGCTCTGGGGGTAACGAAGACGTCTTGCCCCGGTCGCAGGCCGCGCTTCGCTGAATAAGGTTTGTTGGTGGACTGTTTCTTTAGCATCTGATATGTAGTCCTATTATACGCAATTTATGATTTGAAGCTATCGCTACAACCCCCCAATCGTACCATCACTAGGGCAGTCTAGGCCTACTCGTTGAGATCAGGCTGAATAGCTAAGCAGCTTAGTTCATTGAAGTTTGAGCCCGTCTTAAGGTATACTACCGACAATTACATCTGTTATGAAATTAGTTATCCAAATCCCTTGCCTCAATGAAGCCAACACACTGCCGTTGGTGCTAGACAGTATTCCGAAAGCTATCGACGGTATCGATACGATTATCGTGTTAATTATCGATGACGGTTCAACTGATGCAACAGTGGCGGTGGCTAAATCAATGGGCGTGACCCACTTTGTCCATCACAACCGTACCCAAGGCCTCGGTCGCTCGTTTAAAGACGGCGTCACCGCGGCGCTCGCGCTCGGGGCCGACATCCTCGTTAACACTGACGGCGATAATCAATACCCGCAAGATCGAACCGGGGATCTCGTCCAGCCAATCCTCCGCGGCGAGGCCGATATCGTTATTGCCGACCGCCAAACCCACAAAATTGCCCACTTTTCACCGATTAAGAAATTTCTGCAACGGGTCGGTAGCAAAGTCGTCAGTATCGCCGCCGGCACCGACCTGCCCGACGCCCCGAGTGGCTTTCGGGCCTATTCCAAAGAATCACTACTGCGCCTCAACCCGACGAGCCGCTTTAGCTACACCATGGAAACCATCATCCAAGCCGGCAATAAAGGCTTAGCCATTTCGAGTATTCAAATCACGACCAACCCGAAACTACGTGAATCGCGCCTATTTTCATCAACTTGGGAGCACGTCTACAAATCGGGTGTCACCATCGTCCGGGCCTATGTCATGTACAAGCCCTACATGCTGTTTGGCTCGCTGGGTGGCCTGCTGTTTGGACTTGGCCTCGTCCCGTTTGCCCGTTTCTTCTATTTCAGCCTCCAGGTCAACGGCGGGCAAGGGCATATCCAATCGTTGCTGGTTGGGTCACTGTTGATGACAAGCGCGTTCTTGTGTCTCGTCTTGAACATTATTGCTGATCTTATTCGCATCAATCGTTCCCTTATCGAAGACAGCCTCGAACAGATCAAGCGCACCCAATTTAGCAAGTAATCTGGTTACTGCAGAAATTCAGCTGGGTAGTCGTTGCCCGGTGTCAGTGGGCCGAGAGCACGCTTCACGATATGATTAGCCGTTCGGACGGTTGGGCTAGGCCAGTACCAGGCGTCGTTACTCCGCAATATATAGGTCAGGGCACCTCCGCCCCACATAAAACTCAGTAACAGTATGGTCGCTAGGGCGGACTTGAGGCCGGGGCGATTGCGCAGCCACTCCCGGTACGCCAAACCGACGATTAGCATAATCGGCAGCAACACTGGCAAAAGATAGCGGCCGTTAATCGCGACTGGTTGCCCAGTCCGACCAAAGGCGGCGTAAGCGTTGAGCCACAAAACGACAATATAGGTTAGGCTGACTACCACCAACAGACCGAGAACCGGTTTATTGAATCGTGCATAAAGACGCCGCCAATACACCACTGTCAACACCGTTCCCGCCGTGGCGGCTGTTGCCACTACCAGGCCCGGGACCAATAAAGGCCCTCCCGATTGGAAAGACGTCCCCGGACCATCGACTGCAAAAAATGAACGTAGCCACATACCGTAGACCCAAGCCCGCGTAAATAGCACTGGGTTTCCGTGACCTTCGACTTTGCTATTTGCAAGATCATAATCACGTAACCAAGGACCATACGAACTGCACTGCTGCACACTCAACACGTTTCCACAATCTGGTACCGGCTTGTGGTAGCGTACCAAGTTGAGCCCGTAGCGCTCCACGAACAATCCCATAGACAACACCAGTCCAATCATCAGCAACCAGCGAAGTGTGGGGGTCATGGCGTTCAATTGACGTCGGGCCTCGCGCCAGGCGCCCTTGGGCCGCCAAAAACGGTAGAGTTCGACTGCTGCATATCCGGCAATCGCGAGGACAATCGGCAGAAACGCGTATTTGACGAGGCTCGTCAGCAACAGCGCTATCGCGAGCGCCAATACTGTCTTAATCGGAATTGCCCGCTCGGCGCGCAGCCGTTCGCTAAACCGGATGGTCAGTAGCAGCACTAGCGCGGTCAGTGGGATGAACAGGTTGTCGTAATTGATCTGCGCACCAAGTAGTGGCACGATGGGCACGAGCACAAACAAAGCCAAGCACATATGAACCAGCCCGACCGACGCATGTGTTTTAGCGAGTAAGCGGCGAAACAGCGGCAAGCTAGTTGCCAACAGGGTGATATTGATGAGGCGCAAGCTTATAACCTGGACGGTTTGGTTATCAGTGAGGCTACTAATTAACCGGTACGGGAAACTCATGGCGTAATGGAACAGGTACGATGGGTCACGGCTAATCGCACCGAACGCATCGCCGCCCGTCGGATGGCTACTCCAGAACGGACTCCAGTGCTGGGCATAGAGTCGAATAACGCCCATATGGAAATCTTCATCAAAAGCCATCGGGTATAGGCCGCTCAGAGCAATCCACAAGGCCTGCAGCACAAAAACCACGATAATCAGGCGATAGAACCGGGTAGAACCAATAAAGCCCGCCAGGCGTTGCAGAAAAGTGTCCAGTGAAGACTTGTGCAGAGGGATATGCATTATTGGATGTATTATAGCGCGCTTTACATGAGGGCTCGCTTAAGTAGCGAAAGTCTAAAACCCAAATTTCGATAAGGACAACACCTCCCGCCACTGTCATCCTGAAATTGTTTCAGGATCCAAACAAAACCTCTTAGCCTGGATACCGGATCCAGTCCGGTATGACATCGTTAGGATTTGGGTAAATCTCCAAGTTATCGACAGCTTATTGTGATACAGCTTAAGTAGCGAAAGTCTAAGCACTACGATATTATGAGGATATGTTTCGTTTTCCGTGGCGGCCGATTGCCGTTGTATCCATCTTGCTCGTCACGGTCGGCGCTTTTATCAACTACTTCGTAACGCACGAGGCGGTGCGCCAACAGATCAGGCAGACCACGCCGGGCGTATTGATCACCTTACTGGCGCTATACCTCATTTTTATGCTCAGCCTCGGCCTCGTGTTCCAGGCAACACTCCAATTGTGTCGTACGACACTGCCCATCCATGAAGTCACTCTAGTTACGATGTACTCGTCAATTATTAACTTTTTTGGCCCACTCCAGAGCGGACCGGCTTTTCGCGGCGTCTATCTTAAGAAGAAACACAATATCAGCCTCAAAAACTACACGGCCGCCACGCTGGCCTATTACGGCTTCTATGCCTTGTTTAGCGGCCTCTTTTTGCTGTCCGGCGTGCTCGGCTGGTGGCTCATCGCCGGGCTCGCGCTCAGCGCCTTGGTATTCCTGGGCCTGCGCTACGTCAAACTGCCGATTATCGAGCGGTTTTGGCAGCTCGATTTGCGCGGTTTATACGTGATGGCGGCGGCCACGTTCCTACAAATACTCATCATTACGACGTTGTTTTTTGTCGAACTCAAAACCGTCGATCCGCAGGTTAGCTTCGGACAAACAATCGTCTACACCGGAGCAGCCAACTTCGCTTTGTTTGTGTCTATCACCCCCGGGGCAATTGGGTTCCGCGAATCGTTCTTAGTGCTATCCCAACAGCTGCACCACATCAGCAATTCAACTATCGTCGCTGCCAACCTGCTCGACCGCACCGCTTACATCAGCATGCTCCTGCTGCTCGTTGTCTTCATCTTCGGCACACACGCCCGCAACCGCCTCGTCGCCGCCACGAAAGGTAAGTAGCCGGCTTTCAGCTGATTTTCATCAGTTTGGCCCTATAATCAGACCATGCGTGTATTAGTTATCGAAGACGAGCCCAAAATCGCCCAAGCCATTAAGCGTGGTCTCGAGCTCAAAGGCTATGCCGTCGATGCCGTATTCGACAGTGACACCGGCTACAGCTACGCCTCGACGTCCGACTACGACGTAATCGTGCTCGACCGCATGCTGCCGGGCAGCCTCGACGGTGTTTCCCTATGCCGCCAGCTGCGAGCCGACGGTGTCGCTACTCCGATTATCATGCTGACGGCCCGCGGCACCATCGGCGACAGGGTCGAGGGTCTCAACAGTGGTGCCGACGATTACCTCGTCAAGCCATTCTCCTTCGACGAGTTAACGGCCCGCGTGCGGGCACTGCTGCGCCGACCAGCTACCAACGCCGGCACTACATTGCAAGTCGGTGATCTCACGCTCAACCCCATAACCTACGTGGTTACGCGCGGTGAACAAACCATCAAACTATCCCATAAAGAGTTCTCGTTGCTCGAATATTTTATGCACCACCCCGGTCAGGTCATCACCAAAGATATGATCATTAGCCACATCTGGGATGAAGACGCCGATATCCTGCCCAACACTATCGAAGTCTATATCGGTTACTTGCGTAATAAAATTGATCGTCCATTCAAAAAGTCCAAACCCTTACTCCAGACGATGCGCGGCTTTGGCTATAAACTGAGCGCCACTTAAATGGGCTCCATGTTTCGCTCCGCAACCCTCAAATTAACCGCCTGGTATTTAGCCATTGTTATGACTATCAGCGTCATGTTTAGCTTGGTGCTTTACCGCGTGACCCTCGACGAACTAGCCCGCGGCATCCACCAGGAGTCAGAACGCATTTACCACCAGTTTCCCATCTTTCAGGACAACCCAATCCTGCGCTCGACCACCGATTATAGCCGCAGCCAACACGCTCTCATTTACGACCTTCTGCTACTAAATCTCGGCGTGCTAGTGCTGGCGGGGCTGGCTGGTTACTTTCTGGCCCGGCGGACACTCAAACCAATCGAAGAAGCCCACCACCAACAGGCCCGGTTTACGGCCGATGTTTCCCACGAACTGCGGACGCCGCTGACGGCACTACGGATGGAGAGCGAGGTAGCACTACTGGACAGCAAAAGCTCGTCCCGGGATTTGCGCGCCACCCTCGCCAGCAATATCGAAGAAGTCGGTAAAATGGAAATCCTAATCAATAACTTGCTACGCCTCACCAAGCTCGACGCCGGTCAGCTCGAACAAACTTTCACCGATCTAACATCCAACGATATCGTAACCTCAGCCATCAAACAAGTCAGCCAGCTAGCCGGGCACCAATCCATCACTATCGAAAATAAAACCAAAGATGTACCACTGTTCGGTGACCCAATCAGCCTAGCCCAAGCCATTGTAGTGCTACTCGACAACGCCATCAAATACAGCTCGGCAGGGAGCACCGTGACACTCACGAGCAAACTTGACGGACCCAATGCGCTTCTGACGGTGAGCGACACGGGCAAGGGCATCGACAAGCAGGCGCTCGAACACATCTTCGACCGCTTTTATCGGGCGGATTCGTCGCGCAACAAGACGACCCAAGCGGGCTACGGCCTGGGGCTCAGCATCGCCCATATGATTGCCAGCATCCATCACGGTAGCATTACGATTTCGAGCCAGTCCGGCCACGGCACCAAGGCAACTTTGAGCATTCCAACCACCGGCAACTAGTTAGCAGTCCAGTAGGCATCACCGCCCTCACAATTCCGTAATACAATTTCCTTCTTTTCTATCCATACTTTTGTCTCCGGCTGCCGCGAAGCGGTCGACTTCAGCTGCTATGTGTGAGAGGTCCGTCCTCTCACACTACGGAGTCACGTCCTGCTGGCAACGATCCGGCATAAGGTGATGAGGCTAAATCCTGAGCTGTCATCCTGATCTTGTTTCAGGATCCAGACAAAAAGCTCGTAGCCTGGATACCGGGTCAAGCCCGGTATGACAATGTAGACAGTACGATTTCCTAAGGATTATGGAAAAAGTTTATGAATCAAACACAAAGGAGATTCTACCTCCCGCACAATGGGAACGCAAAAGTGAGCTATCAAGAAGCTTAAAAGTGATCGCGAATGTGGCTAAAGCTATAGTCCCAATCGGAATCGGATTTTTTGTGCGGATTGAAGATGTTATCAGGATCAAAAATATGCTTCACTTGCTTAAAATAGCCGAGGATCTCCTTGCCAAACTGCTGTTCCAGCCACGGCCCGCGCACCAGCCCGTCGTTGTGCTCGCCGGAAAGTGAGCCGTGGTATTTCAGCACTAACTCATCGACTTCTTTCATAGCTGGCAACAACTTGGCCCGCTCTTTTGGATCTTCAAGCTTCATCAGCGGAATGATATGGAAATTGCCGTCACCCATATGGCCGGCAATCGTCGCGAACAGTTTGTACTTTTTGACAATATTGCGGAGTTTGGGCAAGAATTCGGCCATATAGATAGGGTTCACGATCAAATCATCAATAAACGGCGCGGTGTGTTTTTCTTTGACTTTGCTGCGCAACAGCTGGAAGCTATAGCGGCGCATAATCCAAAACTTTTCACTCTTGGCTTCAGTGGCGTCCTCTTCAAAGCCGTTGATCTCGTAGCGTGCCCGGTGGTGCCCAAGCTCGCGGTGCAGGGCGTGGACTTTTTCGCGGACTTCTTGCTCAGAGTCGCCGTTAAATTCGACCATTAAAATCAGTTTAGGAATACCGCGCACCAGTTGCAAACCGTCGGGGATGAGCGTAATCAATAAGTGAATAAACCGGCGTACGCCCAGCAGCTTCAAAAAGCTTGGCATGAAGCGTAGCGACAGTAGCAGGGTTTGATCGTCGAACGACTCGAACGTTGCCGGGTGGTGTTCGAGGACGACCGGAATCAACTTACCGAGAGCGTCGATATCGTGCAGAAACAGCACGAGCAGGCCGGAGTGCGGGCGGTGCGGCACTAGCCGATAGGTAATGTCCGTCACGAAGCCGAGCGTGCCTTCTGAGCCAACGATCAGCTTTGTCAGGTCAAAGATGCCAGTCTCGCGGTCCCAGACTTCCCATAGGTTGTAGCCCATCGAGTTTTTTCTGACGCCAGGCTTGGCGGCTTTAATGGCATCGTACTTTGATTCGCACAGCTTAAAGATTCGCTGGTAAATAGCGCCTTCGTAGTCAGTCTGCGCCAGTTTCTGGTCGAGCTCGGTTTTGTTGAGCGGCCGGACGGTGTATTCATTACCGTCGGCAAACACGACTTGTAGCCGGTTGACGAAGTCCTTGGTCTTACCGTATTCGAGCGACTTTTCGCCGCCGGCGTTGTTGGCCACCATGCCGCCAATCGTCGCCATATCGCGCGACGCCGGGTAGGCGGGCATCAGTGCTTTATGCTTGAGCGTCTCAACCTCAAAATCACGGTAGAACACACCGGGTTGAGCCTGAGCCTCGGTAGCGCTGACGTGTTCAATCTTAGTAAAGTGCTTACTAAAGTCGACAATCACCGAATCGTTGATGGTGCCGCCCGACATGTCAGTGCCGGCTGACCGCGCTGTGAGTGAGAGATGCGTCATATGATGCTTGTTGGCCGCAACCAAGCTGACCAGTTTTTTTACGTCACCGGCGTCTTTTGGAAAGACAACGAGCTTGGGTCGTATCTCAAATAACGAGGCATCGTGGCTATAAAAATCCCGCGTCGCCGCCGAATCATCCATTTCGCCCATGAATCCAATTGTCTGCAGTTTTGATTTAAATTTATCCATACTAGAAGCATAAGTGTTTCGACGAGTATGTACAAGTGTGCCTGTTATACTGGTAGCACATGTTGTCAGCACTTCGTGG